>JAOZQN010000022.1 GCA_029932195.1 Bacteroidales bacterium
ATTGTCAATTTCATACTATTTTGGTAATTGCATTTATAATTATCTTATTATAAGTATTTTATAATACTTTTTAAATAGTATCTAAGTAAAATTAATTTTATAAATTATTGATAATCAATATAAAATGAAGGCAAAAACTTTAGTTAATAATACTATTGCTTAAAAATTAACATTTTTTTTGTTTCTAAGAACTATCTAATACACAGTTAAATAAACGAATAAACGAATAAACAAATAACCTATCATAATATATACACAAAAAAAGTAATATATTTGCATAAAATATTGAATATTATTTGTGCTGTAAAAAACACTTATTTATAAATTAAAAACAATGGATACAACAGAATTAAAATCAAATTTATACGAATTAATAAGAAAAACCAAAGATTTTGATATTTTATATGCTGTAACAATTTTATTGGAAAAACAACATAAAATTAATAAAATAGATGATTTACAAACAGAATACAATCTTTCAGAAGGACATAAAAAAATATTAGACGAAAGATATGAAAGTTATAAAAAAAATCCAAAAGATGTAGTTAGTTGGGAAAATGTAAGAGAACTAATTAAAAATAGTTAGGATAATGAAAGATAAAATGAAAGTTGATTTTATACCAAAAGCAATAAGCGACATAGACGAAATTAAAAAATGGTATAACAATGAAAAAGAAGGTCTTGGAGACGAATTTACAAAAAAAATAGAAAAGACAATAAATAATCTAGGCGTTTTTCACGAGTGTCAAGTTCAAGGCTTTTTTGTAATTTTAGAATTGAAGTTTACCTCTGTAAATGAATATTTTAAAATTTCAAAAGTAACGAAGAAATTGGCACTCGTGAAAAACGCCATAATCTAAGAATAAATCCCTATACTTATCCTAAAAAATATAGGGAAATGAGACAAGTAAAAACGGAACGTTTTCCTTATTTGGTATCCTATGTAATAGAAGACAATATTATCGTTCTTTCAGTTTTACATGGAAAACGCAATCCAAAAACATTTAAAAATCGCTATCAGTCATAAAAAAATATACTTTTGCCTAAAAAATCCAAACTTTGCCTATGTCATAAAATCTACCTCACAAATTTAATAATAAAAGAGTCTGTAAAACGTTATAAACAGATATAAAGTTGTAAAGTTAAAAGTATAAAGTTCTAATATAATTTATTATAAATTAAAATATTACAACTTTATACTCTCATTTTTATAACTTTATTACTTTACAACTTTACAACTTTACAACTAAAAATAATTATTTTGAAATTAATAACGAAAATCGCATTAATAGGCAGTGTGATGGTGTCTTTGTGGGCAATAGTTTGGACGAGTAGTGCATCTGCAAATGAGAATATTATACCTTTTTCTGAGGGTAGTGTTTTTCTCAAACTCCCCCCCATGCCATTAGATTCCATAGACGACGACACACTAAAATTCCCAATCAGAATTAATAGCAACAATCCGTTTGACAAACAAAAATACAACTCACCATTGTATTTGAAACAACCGTCAGTTTTTACCAATAAAGTTGTGTATGACCCAATTACGGGACAATTTTATATCACCGAACAAATAGGAGATATGAATAATGGAACGCCTTACGCAATGGATTTTGACGAATACAATAAGTATCAAAGTCAAACGGCAGTCCGCTCATATTGGAAGGATAAACTTGAATATCAGTCTGGTTCAGGCAGTGGTAATCCGCTACTTGATAAATATTTAAGCCCAAAACTTAATATAGGAATAAAAGGTTTTGAAGATATATTTGGCTCAGACGAAATTTCAATAGTGCCTTCGGGAGCGGCAAATATCACTTTTGGGGTAAATTATTATAGCATAGACAATCCTTCGCTACCAAGGAAACAAAGGCAAAATTTTAATTTTACTTTTGACGAAAATATACAAATGGGAGTCAATGGAAAAATTGGCGATAAAATGAATGTTGGTATAAACTACAACACCGAAGCTACTTTTGATTTTGAAAATAAAACAAAAATAGAATACGTTGGCGAAGAGGACGAAATTATCCAAAGAATTGAAGCTGGTAATGTTACCATGCCTTTGGAAAACACCCTTATTCCAGGAAGCTCTACGCTTTTTGGGATAAAAACAGACCTTAAATTTGGACGACTTTCTGTAACAAGTGTTGTCTCTCACCAAAAAGGAGAATCTCAAACCATAGAAGTTGATGGTGGAGCAGTTCTCAACGACTACGAAATTTCTGCCAGCGACTACGAGCAAGACAAACACTTCTTCTTAAATCACTTTTTTAGAGAAGGTTACGAAAAAGCTCTTGCGAATTTACCTATCGTGCTTTCTACTGCCAAAATTACTAAATTAGAAGTTTGGGTAACAAATAAATCCTCTGATTTTGACGATTCCAGAAATATTGTGGCATTTCTTGATTTAGGAGAGACAAATAGAATTCACTCAAGTCATGTTTTATCAGGACCGAATCATATACCACCTAATAATGAGAGTAATGACCTTTATAATCAATTAAATACCAGTTTTTCTGCTGTGCGAGATATTACTCAAGTATCAACAGTTTTGAGCGGAACTTTTGCCGAAGGTGAAGATTTTGTAAAATTAGAAAACGCCCGAAAATTAGGTGAAAACGACTTTACTTATAACGATGCACTTGGATATATTTCTCTAAACTTTTCGTTACGTGCAGGCGAAGTGCTTGCAGTTGCTTATGAATATACAATTGGTAGTGAGGTTTATCAAGTTGGTGAATTTTCTAACGGAGAAGTGCAAGCTCCTAATACTCTTATTCTTAAACTACTAAAAGGTCCAGCACTCACACCAGCATTACCAAACTGGGATTTGATGATGAAAAATATCTATTCGCTTAATACTTATTCACTTAGCGGAGAAGAATTTGCAATGGAAGTTATGTATAACAACGACCAAACAGGAACTATGGTAAATTTTATTGCAGAAGGCGACATAAAAGATACAAGATTGTTGAGTGTTTTTAATTTTGATAATACCGACAATCAGGGAACTGGTGGTCCAGATGGCTTTTTTGATTATATGCCTGGAATTACTGTAACTCCCCGAAATGGTAGAATTATTTTCCCAATGCTTGAGCCTTTTGGCGAATATCTGGAAGACAAGATTGGCGACCCGACCGTTGCCAATAGATATGTTTTTACAGAGCTTTACGATTCTACTCAATATAAGGCAAAACAAATTGCTTCTAAAAATAAATTTTATTTGAAAGGAACTTACAGGTCTTCAAGTGGTTCAGAAATTCGTTTGAATGCAATGAATATTCCAGAAGGAGCAGTAAAAGTTATGCAAGGAGGTGTGGAACTTTCTGAAAATTCGGACTACACTGTTGATTATAACATGGGTAGTGTAACAATTTTGAACGAGGCATTGCTTGCTTCGGGAACTCCCATAAAAATTACTGTAGAAAGTGAAGACATGTTTGGCATGAAAACCAAAAATCTTGTTGGTTCGCATTTTAATTATCAATTTACTGATAATTTTAATATTGGTAGCACAGTTATGAACTTGACTGAAAAACCAATGAGTCCAAAAACTAATATTGGAGATGAGCCAATTTCTAATACAATTTGGGGTTTTAATACAGCCTATTCCACCGAAGTTCCTATGTTTACTAAAATGGTTGATATGATGCCATTTATAGAAACCAAAGAACCTTCACGAATAGATTTTTCGGGAGAATTTGCACAACTTGTTCCTGGAAATCCACGAATTATTGATAAAGCTGGAGTTTCGTATATTGATGATTTTGAGGATAGTCAGACTTATATTGACCTAAAAGCTCCGCAGGCATGGGTAATGGCAAGCACGCCTCAGCACCAGCCAAGTATATTCCCCGAAGCAGATGATATATTGACTTTGGCTTATGGATATAATCGTGCAAATTTGTCGTGGTATGTAATTAGTGAAGACTTAAACTCTTTACGTAGCAGTCTTAAACCCAAACATTTATCTGACAACGATATTTCTAATCATCTTGTTAGGCAGGTTTTGGAAAAGGAGATTTTTCCAAATAAAGAAACTGTGGGAAATTTCCCTACACGAATAAGTGTTCTCAATCTTGCTTTTTATCCAAAAGAAAGAGGTCCTTATAATTTTGATGTAGAGGGCAAGCCAGGAATTTCTTATGGTTTAAATGATAATGGAGAATTAAACAATCCACAATCTCGTTGGGGAGGCATGATGAGAGATCTGTATGTCAATGATTTTGAGAGTTCTAATATTGAGTTTATAGAATTTTGGATAATGGACCCGTTTGTTTATGATTCCACTGGAGTTCATACGGGTGGAAGTTTGTATTTTAATCTTGGCGATGTGTCGGAGGATATTTTACGAGACTCTCGCAAGAGTTTTGAAAACGGAATTCCATATCCCAACGATCCTACAAAATTAGACACCACACAGTGGGGACTTGTTTCACGTATGCAAATGCTCACACCTACTTTTGACACAAAAGATGGAGCACAACTCCGACAAGATGCTGGATATGATGGACTTTTGGAAAGTGGTGAAAATGAAGTTTTTGCAGATTACGTAAATAAAATTGCAGAACAGTTTGGACAAGGTTCACCTGTCTATAATCAAGTAGTTGGCGACCCTTCAAATGATAATTTTAAGTTTTTTCTTAATGATGAATTTGACAACAGCGAAACAGGTATTCTGGATAGATATAAAAAATATAATTATACCGAAGGAAATTCGCCTCCAAGTAGCAATAATAAAACGGTTTCTGCTGTAACTTTTTATCCAGATATGGAGGACGTAAATGGAGACAATACGCTTGATAACTACGAAGGATATTACCAATATAAGGTTGATATCAGACCAGAAGGTATGGTTGTTGGACAAAATTATATTGTAAATAAAATTGAGGCAGAAGTTAAAGATTTACCAAACAACGATAAAAGTCAAAAAGTAACTTGGTATCAATTTAAAATTCCTATTTACGAACCAGACCAAGTATTGGGAAATATTCAGGGTTTTAAATCTATCCGATTTATGCGTATGTTTATGACTGATTTTGACGATGATATAGTCTTGCGTTTTGCAAAACTACAACTCGTTAGAGGAGATTGGCGAAAATATCAAAATACAATTACTGAGGGTGGCGAGGGAAGTATTTTCCCACAACTAGATAATTTTGGAAACCTTGATGTTTCTATCGTAAATATTGAAGAGAGTGGAATGAAAACCCCTGTAAACTATGTTTTACCTCCCGAAATTACACGAGAAACTTCGCCTTATGCACAGGAAATGACTCAGTTAAACGAACAATCACTTTCCTTAAAAACCAACGAATTACCCGATGGCGAATCCAAAGCTATTTACAAAACTGTAAATATGGATGTTAGAAAATATAAAAGAATAAGACTATTTCTCCATGCCGAAGCATTGCCCGGACTTGAAAGCGAATTAGCCGATGGTGAAGTATCTGCTTTTATTAGACTTGGTTCAGATTTTACCCAAAATTATTACGAATATGAAGTTCCTTTAAAACTAACACCAGAAGGAAGCTACATTTCCGACGATGCTGCTCCAACGGGAGAAGACCGATATATTGTTTGGCCTACCGAAAATGAAATTGATTTGGAATTTGAACAGCTACAAGATGCAAAACAACAGCGAAATGTTGACATGAGAGCAGAAGGTTCAAACGTCTCGCTTACAACTCCTTATATTGTTTACGAAGAGGATAATAATCGTAAAGTAACAATAATGGGAAATCCAAACCTGAGCAATGTAAAAACTATAATGATTGGAATTAGAAATCCAAAAGCGGGAAATAACGTTGAGCAAGACGATGAGCAACCAAAATCTATTGAGGTATGGGTAAACGAACTCCGGCTTACAGATTTTAACGACGACGGTGGCTGGGCAGCAAATTCACGAATTAGCACCAATTTTGCCGATTTTGCAAACTTAACTGTTTCTGGATACATGCACACAGCAGGTTACGGTAGCATAGAGAAAAAAGTGAACGATAGATACAAAGATGAAACAAAAGAATATGATATTACTTCGCAAATAGAATTTGGTAAGTTTTTCCCAAAAGATTATGGAGTATCAGTTCCTGTGTATCTTGGTTTTTCCGAAAGCTATTCCGACCCAGAATACAACCCACTTGATCCAGATATAAAACTGAAAACAACCTTATCAAATTCAAATCTTACAGAAGCTGATAAAAAGAAAATAAAATTTACTTCGCAAACTTTTATCCAACGAAAAAGTATAAATCTTACAAACGTAAGAATGCAAGGCAAAAAGAAGAAACCCAAAAAAGGTTTAAGACCACGAAAACGAATAAAAATGCCTTATCATATTTCTAATTTTACGAGTTCTTTTGCTTACAGCGAAATCTACACTCGCACACCGGTAATAGAATTTGATATTGAACAAAATATGATGAGTTCGTTTGGGTATAATTATTCGCCAAGCACAAAGGCAGTTGAACCTTTTAAAAAGATGAAATTATTTAAACCAAAATCATTAAGAATTATAAAAGATTTTAATTTTTATTATATGCCGTCGAGAATAAATTTTTCTACGGAATTTAATAGAAGATATAAAACATTCAAAAATAGAGATGTAACAGATGCAGGTTTGGATTTGCCAATTTCGTATCAAAAAGATTTTCTTTGGAGAAGAAATTATGATGTATCGTATAAATTAACAAAAGCAATAAAACTCGATTTTAATGCTGTAAATGAGGCAAGAGTAGATCCGCAAGGCTGGACTGAACGAGAGTCTTTGGTCAATAAACTTGGCTGGCAAACTCCACAAGACACTATTTTTCAAAATATTGACGATTTAGGAAATAATACCAACTATAATCATCAAATAAAAGCAAACTGGAAAGTGCCTATTAACAAATTGCCATTTCTTGGTTGGACATCGCTAACTGCTAATTATACAGGAACTTACGATTGGCGACTCGGCGAAGGTGAACGTGAAATTATGGCTACCGATTCCACGCCAGCCTACAATATTAATTTTGGAAATAGTATCCAAAACTCAGGAACAATGCGACTTAACGGAAGACTGAATTTTAATAAATTATACACTGGTGTAAAATATCTGAAAACGGTGGACAGGCGATTTACAAGCAAAGGTCGTAAACCAGTTAAACCCAAACCGAAACCAGTTGAATTTGATAAAAAAAGTGTTAATCTAACAAAAGGTGCTCCAAAATATATTAATCATAAATTGAGAACGGAAGACATTAAAAAAGTTATTGTGCTTGATAAAAATGGAAATGTTGTTAAAGGAAAATTTGAAGTTTTTGATAAAAATAAAATAAAATTTACTCCCGATACTACCTTAAAAAATGTTAGTTTTAAAATAAAAGGAACACGTCAGCAAAAAGAAAGTCCTTTGCTAATTGCATCGGATTATACTTTAAAAAGTATGATGGCATTGCAATCAATATCAATAAATTACACCGAAAATGTAGGAACTTTGCTAAATGGATACATGCCCGAAACTCAATATGTAGGAATGGAAAAACACAATAATGTGATGGCTCCAGGTTGGGAATTTATTTCGGGTTTGCAAGACCGACGAATTGCATATACCGCCTCTGGATATGGCTGGCTTACAACCGATAGTCTTTTTAATGAAGCTGTAAATCTCACAAATTCCAACGATATGAGAATTAAGGCTTCACTTGAACCTTTAAACAATGTTAAGTTAGACCTTAATTTTCAGCGTTCTACGGCATTTAATCAAACACAATACGGATATTCTACAACAGACGGAAATTATATTGAGGAGTCTAAAATGATAGACGGAAACTTCTTTATTTCGTTTAACACAATAAGAACAGCTTTTGATAAAATTGACACAGCCGATTATTCATCAGAAGGTTACGAAAATTTTAGACGATACCGAGAGGAAATTGCCTTGCGACTAGGAAATAACAGACAAAGTTTAGACCCAACTTACAATATGGCAATGCAAACAGACTCATTTGGAGTGCTTTACCCCGAAGGATATATATCTACATCACAGGAGGTTATGATACCAGCATTTTTGGCAGCTTATTCTGGAATTACACCAGGAGAAATTTCACTTGCTACATTTTTACAGTTTCCGCTACCAGACTGGCGTGTGCAATACGATGGGCTTTCAAACATTTCATTTTTAAAGGAATATTTGAAAAAGATAACCCTAAAACATGGTTATCAATCTACTTATACGATAAATAATTTTCAGTCGAGCATAAACTATGATTATGGTTTGCAAGAACAAATTGGAGTAAGCCGAGAAACTTATACAAATGGCTTATTTATACCTGAATATGAAATTAGTGGAGTTATACTTAGCGAAAGATTTATGCCACTTTTTGGAGTTGATATCACATGGACAGGAACACTTAGCACACGTATCGAATATCAAAAAACAAGAGAGTTATTTTTGAGTTTTAGCAATAATCAGATAAAAGAAATGCACAGCAATGGACTCACTATTGGGGCTGGATACACTTTTAAAGAAGTGCCAATAAATATAAAAGTAAATGGAGAGGCTCAACATTTGAACAGCGACCTAAATCTACGTTTAGACCTAACTATCCGAAACGACTCTGAAATTTTCCACAGAATACAAGAAAATATTAGCGAACTAAATATAGAACGAACAAATTTTACGCTCTCATCTACTGCCGATTATAATATAAATGATAAGGTTGATTTGCAGTTATTTTATAATCACACAGTTCAGAAGACCAACACCGCACCAAAAACTGTAAACATAGAAACAGGCTTTAAAATACGATTTGCACTTACGCCATAATAAATTTAGGAGCAATTTATTATATATTAAATATTACCTCAAAATAGCAAAAAAGAAATGCTATATTTGAGGTAATTTATTTTCTATTTTAGATAGACTTTATTATTCTAAAAAATACTTATAAACAGGAATAATGCTCACATCAATATCTTTATAAGTCAATTCTTCCTCTTGGTCGAAAGTCAGAATTATTCCTTTATTTACATTCAGATATTTGCAAGCCTCGGCAAGTCCTTTAAGTTCTCGCTGCTTTGTTTCATTATTACTTATTTCATACGAAACCTGCACGGGCAAATATTTATTTTTATCTTTAACTATAAAATCACATTCTTTATTTTTTTTGAAATAGAAAATTTCTTTTTCTGCTTTCATAAATTCTAAAGCTACCATATTTTCCAGTAATTTGCCATTATTTTCGGAAACAGAAAATTCTATCGCCGAGAGCAAACCGTTATCTATGACGTAAGTTTTTTTCTCACTCTTTTCTTGTTTTATTTCCGAAAAATCAAATTTATTTATCGATTGACTAATGAAGACGGTGTTACAGTAATCAAAATATTCATATAAATATTTATTACTAATTTTGTATCCGAGAGATTTTAAATCGTTGTATGCTTTATTTATTGAAAAAGGCTTTGTTACACTTGCAAATATTTTTTTTATAAAAAATTTAAAAGTTCCTATATCACTTATTTTATATCGCTCTACTACATCTCTGAATATCATAGTATTAAAATACTGTTGTAGTATTTTTAATCTACTTTGTTTGTCAAAAAATACTGTTTCAGGAAACCCTCCTTCTGTTAAAAATTTATGAGTATAGTGTATAACTTTGCTTTTATTTTTTTGAGGATATAATTTTTTAGATACTTTATGAAAATCAAGATATTCGCTTAAACTGAGCGGATAAATTGTGTATGTAATTGTTCTTCCTCTTAATTCTGTTGCTATTTCGGTGCTTAAAAGTTTTGAGTTTGAACCAGTTATAAATATATGTCTTGATTTTGTGTCAAAAATACGGCGAACAAATTTTTCCCACCCCATAACGTTTTGTATTTCATCAAAAAAGAAATAAGTATTTTTAATATCTATTTCGGGAAATAATTCGGTGTATGCTTGTATTATTTGGTCTAAATTCTCTGTATCTAATTTTAAGCGTTCGTCTTCAAAATTAAGAAAAAGTATTTGTTCTTTTTTTATTCCAGATTTTAAAAGTTCGTTTATTTTCTGATATAAAATATATGTTTTTCCACTTCTTCTGGCTCCTATAAGTGTTATTATGATATTTAAGTCAAGCGGGATATTTATATTTCTGACTATTGCGGTAGGAAAATCTTTATTTTGATTTTCTAAGATTATTTCTTTTAGTTTTGTTTTCATACCGCAAAATTAATATATTTTAGTAAATAAAACAAATAATTTGCATAAAGTTTAGTAAAAAAAGAAAAAATAACTACTTATTATTAGTAAAATTTACTAACATAATCAAAATTATATATTCTTTTTTTACTGAAATGCTTTTGTTAAAACCTCTATTTTAGATAAACTTGATTTTTTTTGCAATTGTAAAGCCATTTTTATTCCATGCGATTTAAGATGACGAAGAATGTAGCGAGCTTGTTTTCGTTCAGTTTTTTTTATAGCTGTTTGTTTGTCTTTTTCAGATAATGGGCAGTCGGGTGAATTTAACATTTCTTTTTCTATTATTTGATATTCAAACATTTGAATAGGATTATCCTTTGCATATTGCACCTCTTGTTCATTATGAACTCTATACCAAACAATTCCATGTGGCATAAGAACTACATTTTGTTTTTGCGATAATATTTGCCACATTTCAAAATCACCAACCATTCTTTTCCCTGAAAAACCTCCAACTTTATCAAAAACCTCTTTATTTATAATTGAAGAGAGTGGAGCTTTATGAAACGTCCATTTATTTGAAATGTAATGCCTTTTATAAGCCTCTTTTGAAGAAAGTAAAAAAGGATATATTTTTGCTTCATCTTGCGAAAGTGAACACAACCCGTAACCAGCTTCAGGAAATTGTTCCATATAAAATACAAGCTGCTCTAATCCATAAGGATAAATCATGTCATCGGCATCAATATATTTTATATATTTTCCTTTTGCATAACTTGCAGCTTTATTTCTGTTTGGATAATCCCCCAAGTTTTTTTCATTTATATAAACTTTTATACGCTCATCTTTTGCTTCAAAAGATTTTGAAATTTCCACGGTTTTATCTTTTGAACCATCATCTACAATTATTAGCTCCCAGTTTTGATAAGTTGAAGCAATAACGCTTTCAATTGCTTCAGCAATATATTTTTTTCGGTTGTAGGCTGTCATTAAAACGCTTACTAGTGGTTTAGTTTGCATGTTTTTTAATAAATTGTTTTGTAGCCTTTCTTAAAGTCAAATTCATTTTTAAATTATAAATCCACCATTTTGGTTTTACTCTATATTTTATGCAAAGATAAAATATTCTTACAAAATATTTTAAATTATATGGATTTTCAGGAATTAATCCAAAAAATTCATATTTAAAACGGAGTTCGTAATTTATTCTTTCTTTAAGCTTTTTTAAATCAGTATAATGGTGATAATGCCAAACAGCCGACCGCATATCATAGGCAATTTTTGCTCCGTTTATCAAAGTTTTTTTTGCCCACATCATATCTTCTCCAAATTCTACTTCATCAAATGGATTTTTATCAAAAAATGATTTGCGATACATTGCATTTACATCGTCCAATGTGCAATTCTGTCGTTGTTCTTTGGGTGAGAGTTTTTCAAATTCACCTTTTTTAAACTGAACTGTTGTTGGTTTTGCTTTTGAAATTGGTCTGTGCCATTGTAACGGATTTTTATCTTTCTCGTGAGGGCATGCTTGTTGTCCTGTTGTTGCAACTACTTCTTTATCTTCAAAATTACTTAGCATAATTTCAAGCCAGTCGTTTGATGCTGGTCGTGCATCTTGCACTGTCATTTGTAAAAAATCGCCTTTTGCGAGCGATGCTCCGTAGTTTCTGGTTTTTCCGTGTCCAAATTCCTCTGGTGGAATTTCGTATAATCGGACAGGATATTTTTTTATTATTTCGAGAGTTTTATCTGTTGAACCACTGTCTATTATAATTATTTCTGTTTGTTTTATCAACGTTTGTTCAAAAATTCCTTTTAAGCAGGCATTTATTGTTGCTTCTCCGTTTTTGACGGGAATTATTATTGATATTTTGGGAGTATTTTTGTTCAATTTAAAATATTTTTCACAAATCTTTTTAGGAATATAATATTTGTTTTATCCCAAAATGAAATCCTTATTTTTTTTAACAGATACTTAACAAATAGCAACTTTCTTTTTTTATTTGACAATAATGTTGAAATGAAAATTGTTAATGCTTCTTTTTCAATTTGTTTTTTTTCAATTTTAGATAGCACCTGCGAAGAAACAGGAAGTTTTTTGTTCCATTTTTTAGCATAATTAATAACACTTTCAACCCATTGAGAATTGTAACTTCCTGTGGAATGGTGTTCTAATTCAATTTCAAAAGTAACAAAAATTTTGTAATTTTGATATATTTGCATTGAAAAATCAATATCGTAAGAATGAAATTTTGGAAAATTTATTTCATCAAATTTATTTTTTTGCCACACTTCTTTTCTACAACACATAAATACGCCATCAATTGCAACAACCTCTGAAAGTTCTTCATTGTTTGGATTATAGTATAATTTTTCTATTTTTGAATTAAGAACATGTTTTATATTTGCTCTTCGATATTTAGTATTATATGTCCACCAAGGCGAAGGTGATTTTGCTTTTACCGTATTTCCGGCAAGTCCAATTAATCCAATATCTTTATTTTCTAAAATGGAACAAATCTGTTTTCCCCAGTTGTTGGTTTTGAATAAAACATCTTCATGAACAAAACATAAGTTATCGTATTTGCTTTTTTCTGCACCTATATTATATGCTTGACAAATTCCATAAATGTTTTGTGAATTATCAATTGCAATTATTTCGTGTTCAACAGTAATTGTTTTTTCTATATTTTCAGAAACTTGTTTTAAGAGTTCTGGTTTTACAGAACATATTATAACTGAGACTTCTTGCATTATTTCCTTGTTTTTTGGATAATGTAAGGCAAACGTCTTAAATATTTAAAACTAAAATTTAAGATAGACGCTTTAAGTATATTAACAATACCTGTAAATACATTTTTATTTTGAATTTGCCATAGTCCAAGTTCTCCTAAATCATTATGCTGTAGGCTCTTATTTTTCATTTTTATTTTATTTTCTGAAAAAGAAAGTCTCCTTCTCATTTTTAAATTATAAAAATGAAATGATTTGTCAGTGCTTTTTATTACACTTTCAGAATGTCGTCTGAAATAATTTAGTTTTTCTGATGTATATGCTACATTTGACTCTTGTAGCATGTTTATCCATAAAAACCAGTCTCCGCATTTTTCTATATTTTGAAAATTATTTGCGGATTGTAAATAAATTTCTTTATTAAATAACACCGCACTCGCATTTGAAATATTGTTTTGATAAACAAGTTGCTGTATTACATAATCTGTTCCTTTCAGTTGAAAATTATTACAGTGAAACTTATTGGCACGTTCAAATGTATCAATATTATTTCCTCTTTTATCTACTGTTTGTGAATTACAAAAAGCAATACCTGTATCTTCATTGGTAATTATCAGTTTAAATAAGGTTTCTAATAAATTATTTTCACAATAATCATCTGCTTCTGCAATCCAAATATACTTTCCTTTTGCAAGCTTAACACCATTGTCCCATTGCATAAATGGATTGCCTGTATTTATTTCATTAAAATATACTGAAATTCGGCTGTCATTATATTTTTCAATCACCTCTCTACTATTGTCAGTTGAAGCATCATCTAAAATTATAAGTTCAAAATCAGTGTATGTTTGATTTAAGATACTTTCTATTCGCCGTGACAAATATTTTGCATAATTATAGTTGGGGAGTATGACAGAAATTTGTGGCATTAAAAAAAGGATTTTATTCTTCTCCAAGTAACTAATATTGGATAAATGTTTTTAAGTCGCCATTGAGGCAATCTAAATTTTTGTTTTCTATATTCAGCTAAGTCTTTATATTCTATCAAATATGCAAGTTTTCTTGCCAATTTTAAATTTCCTTTAACGTAGTGTTCTGAAAAATATTTATATAAAAAATTAGACAGTGTCTCTTTAAGTATTTTAATATTTAAGTATTTTTCATCTAATTTCATTTTATAATCAAGTGATTTTATTTCTTCAACAAGTATATGTTTTTTTATAAAATCAGCTATTTTATTTTCTGAAATCAACAATGCCATTCTGTAGTATAAAAATTCTATTTCAGGCATGAAAATATCTTTTTTTGCAATACTTTTAGACGCTTCGTGATGTCGGTAATTGACTATAATTTCATCTATTTCGCAAATTTTATCAAAGCCAAAATAAAGCAAGTATTTTAAATACCATTCAACATCCATAACATGATGCAGCTCTGTCGAAATTTCACCAAGTTGTTTGACCTTTTTCATTAATAAAAAAGTTGAAGGTTGAAATAAACGAGCAATTGCATATCCTTTCTTGCAAAACTTACCAATGTAGTGTCCTGTAATATACCAATTTTCAGCATCAATTTCAAGAACTCTAACTGTCCCTGTAACAATATCTGGATTGTTATTAATGAAGTTTATTGCTATGTTAAATAAAGCATTCTTTTCATAGAAATCATCAGAATTTAACCAATTAAATATTTCTCCAGTGCTTTTTTCAATACCCTTATTTATTGCATGGCTTTGCCCCTCATCATGTTCACTAACCCAGTAAGTAATATATTTTTCATATTTTTTTATAATTTCTACAGTATCGTCTTTACTTCCACCATCAATAATTATATATTCTAAATTAGGATAATTTTGTAATAATATTGAGCGTATCGTTTCTTCAATGAATTGTCCTTGATTGTAGCTTGGTGTTACGATAGATATTTTTGGCCAGTTTATATTCTCATCATAAATTGTTGGACTGGTTTCTTCTTTCCAAGGACAACCTTGCTTAATGTTTGAGGGTAAATTTTGAATCATATTAAATATTTATCGAAAATATTGTTTAATTAAAGAAAATGGATATACTATGAGTTTGCCTATTTTAAATGATTTAGAATTTTTTATTTTGTTTAATTTATTTTTATTATCAATATTTTTTTGAATTAAAGAAAAAGATTCAAGAATTAGTAAGTTAAATATTAAGTTATCCTCTTTATTTAAGGAAAATACATTCTGCTCTTTTATAATCTTGTCTATATTATCATAGATAGGTGTAAAAAATTTATTAAAATCAAACTCTTCATAAAAACAGTTTAAAGCATTTTTTTTATAGAATTCATAATTATTAACGATTTTATCTATTGCAGTATCTAATTCTATAGGATTATTTACATTGGAAACAACAATTCCACATTTATATTTTGACACAAAATTGTTTAAAGACGGAATATTATTAACAAGTATTGGCTTGCCGTGTAGTAAATAAAATGCTAATTTGCCAGATGCTTTTGCTATTTCTCCAAAATTAGAATTAATATTTTTATAATAAGCAATTCCAATATCTATTGAAGAGTAAAGTTTGTGAATGTTTTTATAATCTACTGGTTCTAATGACAAATACATATTTTTTTTATTCAATGTATTTATTTTTTTTATAACGACATCATTTTTTGCACGTTTTAGCCTTTCGTGAAAAACTAATGCAATTTCTTCATTGGTTATATTATTAAATGTTTTTGCAATTTCATTAGAAAAAACATTTTCATCTATCATTCCAATACTTGCGATGATTTTTTTTGAATGTGGTATTTCTATTCTATCATTAAAAAACGTATTTCGTTCTTTTGTTGTTAATGTGTCAATGAATACAGTATTAGGTAAATAAAGAATGTTCTGATGATTAAAGTTCATGTATTTATTTAAAGCATTTGCTCTAAATTCGTCTTGCACAATTATTAGTTTTGAATTTTTATAACTAAGCTTCTCAATATTGTGCATATATTTATTTTCTTCTTTGAAGGTATTATCATTTAATTCTAACGACAAATAAATATAATCCACTTTAAAATGTATAGCAGTAAAAAAAGCACAGATACCACCAAATAAATCTATACCAATTATTAAACTATTTTTCAAGTCCAATATCTCTGCTTTTTTATAAATACATTCAACATATTGAAAAAAAGCGTCATCATCTTTTTCTTGTTTATAATTAGTATTACAATAATGAAGTTTTATATTATCTTCTTCAAAAGTGAAATCTGATGATTCAGTTTTACGTATTACAATATTTACAAAATGTCCCTTATGAGACATCGCTTTAGCAATACTAATAACTGTTGGAGCTACACTAATATAACTTTCAAAAAAGTATATCACAATGTTTTTTTTTTCATACACGTAATTATTTTTTCAAAATTACAATTCCATTCCAACTATTAAAACTCATTATATTTCTTTTTTTTTTTTATAACTTGCTAATAATCAAGCATTCGTTGGTTTTTTTTTAAGAATTTACATAATTTTTGAGTTCTGTTTCTATTGTTCTTTTTACTTCGTTCCACTCTGCCTGTATAATCATTTCTGGTTGTTCGTTTTCATCGGCATCTTTAAAATATGCAAGGCTTTTTATTGCCATAAACATAGAAGCATCGTCATATTTTTGCATATAAAAGTCTAATATTTCTTTTAATGTATAACGTTTTAATAAAAAGTATAAATCTATAAAATCCTTTTTTGTTCCTCTGCCTGTTATTGCAGAAATTTTCATTGCTGCAATGTCTTTTATATCAGCGAGTAATATATTATCTTCTACTTTTTCATTTTTTAACCAAGGATATGGATAATTAACAATATCTACTTTAATATTATTGACAAGGTAAATATTTATGTTTTTTGAATTTTGAATTATTATTACTTTACCTATTTCTTTTAATTTTTGGATAATGGCAATATTATCAGCTTTAATCGTTCCAAATAAATCTATATCAATTGATTTTCGGTGTCCTATTTGTAGTGCTAATGCTGTGCCTCCTACAAGACGGACATTAGATAATTCTTCTATTTGTTGGATTTTTCTTAAAACTCCCAGTGTTTCGGGTTCAATTGTTTTGTAGTATAACATAAGAATTTTTCTTTTGGTATTTTAGATAATAATGAAACAAATACAATAGATTTTTCATCTAAATATTTTAAATTTATTACAGCTTGTGCTATTTCATCTATTCCGTAATAATTGTATATCATATTCCAATCGTTTATTAAACCGTAATCAAGCACGTTTGTAATAATTGTTTTTTTGCTTCTTTCTAAATCAAGCTTATCTCTGTTTACGTCCCAAAACAGGTGTTTTGAGAAGTCTTTTATTGATATTTTTTTTTTATGTTTTTTCAAAATCATAATACCATTTAAACTATTAAAATTCTTTTTTTTATCAGAAAGCCTTCAACCAATTTTTACTACAGTAAAGTTATTATTTTATCTCTTCAAGTTTTAATAGTTCTTTGGCAGATAGAATTATTATTATTTTTTTAGTAAACTTATTATTGAACTTTTCACTGTATTGTTCCAGTTGCAAAACGGCATTTTTTGTTGCATTTTTTATTGCGGCGTTCTTTTTTGTTTCGGTATTTATTTCTTCCGATTTAAGATATTTAAGTTCGATAAAATAAAAATATTTTGCTTGTTCTTCGTAGTCTTCTACTACTGGTTTTATAAAAATATCTATAAATCCTTTGTTGCTTTCGGTTTCGCTTTGGGTAGTAAAAAATGGCGAAAGATTAAAATATGCCAACAAAAATGCTTTTGTGCCAACTTCTTTTAAAGTAAAATCTCGCACAGATATGGCTTCATAAAAGCGTGTTAAAATATAGTCAAGTGCTGGTTGCCATGTTCCGTTTACTGCCATTTCATAAAATTGTTCTAAAAGTTCATGGTTGTGTATTTTTAGCTTATAAGTCTGATTTACAGCCTTTCGCACATAGTCCCACATTATTTTTTCTATAACTTTGTTGGGTATTCTAAATGTTACATAATTAGAATATCGTATTTTTTTTATTGTTAAAAAGCCAAGGTAATAAAACAAACTAATAAAACTATTGTGTTGTATAAGGTCTTTTACTTGAAATGCTTTTACAAGTTCGGCGGTTGTTTCTTTTTCTGTAAGAATTTGACTTATTAAATTAAAATTTCCATTTAGTTGATTGCTTTTAACAATCATTAATTTTATTTTTCCATAGTCGGTTCTTATATTTTCGTCTATTATATCAATTGGTATTTCTTTGCGGGCAATATATTCTTTTACAAAATATAAAACCATATCCGAATTAATAATTGTTTCGGTAGCTTTTTCACTAAATTTATAACTGTTGTAATTATCTTTTATTATTTGCAGGCTTTTATCTCGATCTTCTTTTTTAATTATGGTTTTTTCTACATAATAATCTATTAGATTTTCTGTTTCTTTTTGAGTAAATCCAGCAAGAGCGTTTAATTCGGGAAAAAGTGAAATATTATCTCCTATGTTAAATCCGCTTGATACGTCTGCCATTACAAGTGGCGATACGCCGGTAATAAAAAGTCGCTCTATGCTGTTGGAGAGTGTGCCTTCTTTTATTACTGCGAAAAAATTACGTAAAAAGCCTGCTCCATGTGTTAGTTTTTCGTATTTTTCTTTGCCATGTTCGGTTAAAATAATATTTCCAAAATTATCGTATTCGTCTATCATTACATAAAGATGTTTTTTCTTTACGCTTAGTTTTTTTATTAGAACATCGAGCATTATCGACGGTTCTGTAATTGATAATATTTCATTTATTTCTTTGTCCAAAAAATTTATTCTTTCTTGCGTAAGTTTTAAAAAAACTTCAATGTCTGCTCTTATTCGATAATAAAATGCGGTAATAGTATCTTCAATTGTTCCATAACTTTGGACACCGCTAAAAGATAAAAACAAAACTGGATATGTATTTTGTAGTCCAGTAGGGTTTTTACCGATATAAGTGTGTCCAAAAAGTTCGTTAAACTGGTCTTTTCGGTTGATGTCGTAATAATGATGCAGTGTTGAGAGAAACAAAGATTTTCCGAAACGGCGAGGTCGCATAAAAAATAAGAACCGTGAACCGTAGTCTTCTATTTTTTCTATAAAATGTGTTTTATCAACATAATAGAAATTATTAGTTGCTACGCTTTCATAATTGCTTTGTCCATAAGGAATACGTTTGTATTTATTTTTTTTCATGGTCTATTTCTTCAAAATTACAATTCCATTCCAACTATTAAAATCCATTTCTTTTTCAGAAAGCCACTCAAAAGAATCTAAAATAGTAAAAATTTTTTTTTTTGCAAAATATTCAATTTCTGGCAAAAACCAATAACGCATATTATGTGTTTCGTTTATTTTTTCGGTATCGGAATTTTGTTTGTTTTCAATTAAAATTTCAAAATTTACATCTACAATGTTTGAATTAGAGTGTATTACAGGTTCAGAAATCCGTGTAATTTTTATTTTGTCGTTTTCTAATCGTTTTACTCTCACGGTTGGTTTGTCTGATAAGACTCCTGCACCATACCAAAAATCAAAAATAAATAAACCTCCTTTTTTCAGGTGTTTATATGCTGTTTGCAAATAATTATCAAAATCCTCATTTGAAGTTTGATAGCTTGCTACATGAAAAAGAGAAATTACGACATCAAATTTTTTGTTTAAATTAATATCTCGAACATCGCCTTGTAAAAATTCTAATTTTTTGTGTTTATTTTGATTTGCAATATTAATCATTTTTTTGGATAAATCAACACCAGTTATATTATATCCTTTTTTTGCAAATAAAAAATCATGTTTTCCTGTTCCGCAACCTAAATCTAATATTGTTTTTAGTTTGTTTTCAGAGTGTTTTATTAATAAATTTTCTACATAATTTGCTTCTTCTTTATAATTTTTATCTTTATAAAGCAAATCGTAATATTCTGCGTAGTTTTTAAAATTTGACATTTTTTTATAATTTTTCAATAATAGATTTTAAAGTTTTAGCAACATATTTAATTTGTTCATTAGAAATTCCAAGCCCACTTGGAATATAAAATCCTTGTTGTGCCATATTTTCTGCAACAGGATATTTTTCATTTTTAAACAGACCTTTTTTTGTGAAAACAGGTTGCATGTGCATAGGATAGAAAAATGGGCGAGTTCCAACTTTTTCTGCTCCGAGTTTTTTCATAATTTTTTCGGCTGTAATATTTAATTCATCTTTTAATATAATTCCGTAAACCCAATAAATATTTTCGGCATAATCTGTATTTTGCAAAGGTAATTGAATATTTGGAATGTTTTTTAATAATTCATTGTATAAATTTCCAATTTCACGTTTTCTAACTACATGTTTGTTTAAGTTTTCTAATTGTGCAAGTCCTACGGCTGCTTGCAAGTTTGTCATTCTGTAATTCCAGCCAAGTTCTTCGTGAACAAATCTTTTTTGAGCTTGAAAACATAAATTTCTATAACTTCTGCATTTTTCGGCAAGTTTTTCGTTGTTTGTAACAAGCATTCCGCCTTCGCCTGTTGTTATGTGCTTGTTTGGATAAAAACTAAAAATTGATATATCTCCAAAACTACCGCACGCTTTGCCGTTGTAAGTTTGTCCGTGCATTTCTGCGGCATCTTCAATAATTTTTAAGTTATATTTTTTTGCTAAATCTAAAATAGGCTGCATATCAACGGGTAAACCGTAAATATGAACTATCATTATAGCTTTTGTTTTTTTTGTGATTTTGGCTTCAACTTGAGAAACGTCCATATTCCACGTAAACGGGTCGTTGTCTATAAAAATTGGTTTTGCTCCGCTCCTAATTATTTGTGTTATACACGAAATAATTGTAAAAGTTGGCATAATTACTTCATCATCTTTGCCAATTCCAAGCGATGCAACAGCAATATCTAATGCACCTGTTCCGCTTGATACGGCAATTCCATGTTTTCTATCTACCTTTTTTGCAAATTGTTTTTCAAATTCTTTTACAAAACTGCCTTCCGATGAAATCCAGCCTGTTTCAATACATTCTTGTAGGTATTTTTTTTCGTTGCCAGAAAGCAAGGGTTCGTTTACTGGGATAAATGACATTATTTTGTTATTTTTAGTTCGTTTATATTTGCATCAAATCTTGTTTTGTCTTTTTCTCCAGCATAAGGTCCTTGTTTTACTTCTATCATTTCTGTTTCTTCAAGAATTTCAAAGCTGTGTCCGCCATGAGCAAGCATAATTACATCGCCTGTTTCTAAGATATAACTTTCAAGATAATTTTGTTCGTTATCAAAAAAATCTACTCTTACTTTTCCTTTACGGATAAATAAAACTTCTTGTGTATATTCTACTTCTCGTGGAACAGAGTTGTGCACATGTGCCTGAATTTTCTTGCCTTCTGGGTGTTTCATAAAAGCAAGCTGTTGCGAAAACTCATCAGGAGTAAAAAAATGTATGCCATCTTTATTGAAATTGTTTGAAATAATAATGGCTTGAAGTTCATTGTTGTGTGTTATTTTTTTTAGCATTTTATTTTATTTTAATAATTTCCCAATGTCCTGTTTTGTCACTACCAATTCTTTTAAGTAATTTTATTTCTATTAATTTGTTTAAGTCTCTTCTTATTGTCTTTTCATTTACGTTATAAATATCAGCTAACAGGTTTATTGTTATATTACTATCTTTTTGTATTGTTAAAATGATTTCTTTTTGCCTGTTATTTACAGGGACATTTACAGGGACATTTACAGGGACATTTACAGGGACATTATTTTTTTTTGTAAAAATAGTAATTCTAAAACCAGATTGAAAGTTTTCAAATACAGGAGTTTCCAAGTTATACACCTTAAATGCTTTTATTATTCTTGAAAAACCAGAGCCGTATTTTTCTATTAATTTTATTTGTTTAAACATTCCAGCAATTTGTAGGTTTCTTATTTCAGAAACATAATTACCAGTTAGCAATTGCTCAATTGTAATAGAATCAGGTAGTTTGCCTGGGTTGTAAAATTCAATTTTATTGTTATAAATTTTAATAGAAGAGGCTCCATAATGAGTGTAATCACGATGCACAATCATATTAATAACTATTTCACGAATTGCAGAAATAGGATATTGCCATCGTTCTTCTCTTTCGGGGTTTCCTGTTATAATATATTCTTTATTTATATGTTTTTTTATAAAATTTATAACTTCATTTACTTGTGTAAATAAATTAGAATTAACTGTTAATCCGTCTTTTATACTAATAGGGTCAGAAAATCTGCCAAGTTCTATTGTTGCCGAAAAAATTTCATTTTTTGCAAAAAGCAAATAACAAGCGTTTGTAATTTGTTCGTTTTTTAGTAGCTCGTATTTTTTCAAAACATGAAAAGGAGAGTCTTCTATTTTAAAATCATTAAGTTTGTTGTTTTTTTCTATAAATCTATTTATTTTTTCAGACGAAATATCATCAAGTGTATAGTTGTTTGTAGAATAGCTGTCCCAACTTGTGTTAAAAGTTTTTAGGTGCATATCAGAAATTTCTTGCAAATTTAGCTGGTGGTTTGAGTTTTTAATGCGTTTATAATATTTTCCTTTTATTGCAACTGGTTTTATAGGAAATTCTTTTATTGTAAGAATAAGTATTTTCTTATCTTGTGTTTCAATAAAGTTGGCATCAGGAATTATATTTGGATAAGTTTTGTTTTTAACTTCATTAATAATTATTGGTATTGTTTCTTGCTTAATATCAACACCCTTAATTTTGCCAGTGTCTGAAATCCCAACATACACTTTTCCGCCTTTTGTATTCGCAAAAGCACATAAGGCAACAACGGCTTCATTATTGAAATTTTCTTTAAATTCAACTTGCTCGCCTTCGCCTTGTGAAATTATTTTTTGAATATTAATATTCATTTATTTTAGATAGTGATGGTTTGAGGTTGTTTTTTTAGCATTTGTTTTCTTTTTTATACCAGTCTATAAATTCAGTTATTCCTATATCAATAGTTGTTTTTGGATTATAGTTTAATTTATTTTCAGCTTTACTTATATTAGAAAATGTAAGAGGCACATCTCCTTGTTGCTCTTCTTTGAAATTAATTTTTGCGGTTTTTTCAATCGTTTTTTCAATCGTTTTTACCAAGTCTAACAATTTAATGGTTTTATTATTTCCTATATTAAAAACTTCGTATTTGTTTTCTAATTTTAAACTTATTGATTTTTCAAAAGCAGAAACAACATCATTTACGTATGTGTAATCCCGGCTTGTTGAACCATCGCCATATAATTCAATAGTTTTATTGTCGGATATTAATTTAGTGAATTTATGTATTGCTAAATCAGGACGTTGAGATGGACCATAAACTGTAAAAAGACGTAAGGAAACAACCTCTAAATTTGATAACTCAGAATATGTTTTAAGAATATTTTCAGCTGCAATTTTTGAAGTTGCATAAGGACTAATTGGTTTTAAATCAAAATCACTTTCCGACCATGGAATATTTTTATTTATTCCATACACACTACTTGAAGAAGCAAAAATAATCCTTCTAACTTTTAGCAATACAGCTAAATCTACAATGTTTTGAGTTCCAAGAATGTTTACATTATAATAATCTATTGGTTTTTCAATACTCGGACGCACTCCTGCTTTTGCGGCAAGGTGAATTATGACATCAAATTTTTCGGTTAGTTCTTTTTTTAATAAAACAATATTCCTTACATCTAACTCTTTAAAAGAGAAATTACTATAATTAAAATGATTTTCAATATTTTTTATTTTTATTTTTTTATCATAATAATTATCAAAATTATCAATTGAAGTAATAATATTATTGCTGTCAATCAACAAATGATTAATTAAGTTGCTCCCGATAAAACCTGCTCCTCCTGTTACTAATATTTTTTTCATAAAAATTCCTTATAAATATTTTTCTTGAAATACCCATTTTCTTAAATTGTCATTAATTTTAATTTCATTTTGATGATAATTATAACCTTCTAAATGCCCTGTATTGTATTGGTTTTTATAAAGGTTTGATACGTTTTTCAATTGCTTTTTTATTATATGGAGTTCATTTTTTATATCACGAGCCAACAACCTATTTGTTATTTTATTGAAAATGGTTCTTTTATCATATTTTTTATTCTTCTTATTCTCTCGTATTTCTGTATATGAATCTGAAATCCCTTGGATAAAACCTCTGTGATATAAATAATCTTTTGTCATTCTACTTTTAGGAACAAAATGAAAAACAGATGCTTTGGGATTAAAAATTGTTTTATAGCCTTTTTCTAAAATCATTCTTGAAATATAACTTTCTCCGTCCCCTCTATATTTTATCTTTTCTCTTGGCATACCATCTGGGTGAAAACCTCCAAATTCTAATACTATTTTTTTACGAATAGAAAAATTACAACCAAAAACAAAATATGGACTTATTTCTTTTAGTTCATTTCCAAAATCAATCAAACTATAATGTCCATTAAATTTTCCATACTCATTATAATTCCACAAATTTTCAACCCACATTGGCGGACTTATTTCGTATTTTGGCAAATTATTTCCTCCTACGAGTGCAACATTCTTATCTATAAAACTTTCCCAAATACCTTCTAACCAAGTTGGGAAAGCGTCTATATCATCGTCTGCATAAACAAGTATTTCTGCTTTTGCTTCTTTTAGTCCTTTGTGCCTGCCTACGTGTAAACCAGGTGTAGCTTCGTAAAAATATTTTATGTTTTGAATTTTATTCCCGAATGATTTTGTAACTTCTTTGGTGTTATCGCTAGAGCCGTTATCAATTACAATAACTTCAAAATCAGCTCGTTTAAATGTTTGTTTACAAATTGATTGAAGTGTAGCATCTAACAGTTTAGCCCTGTTGCGTGTAGGTATTATTATTGATAATTTCATTTTTTTTCGGCATAAAACATGAAGTGACAATATATTCTTTGTCCTTTATAATGCAATTCCAATTCATCTAAATTTGTAAAATATATAATTTTATAATCTAGACTATTTATTTTATCAATTATTCTACTTTTAAAACTCTCTGGCGAATAATGTCGGCTAAAAGGCTCTTGATAGCCGTCGTCTCGCCATATCCAACGAGCTTCTTTCTCAATATCTACATTCCGTTTATCACACTTTACACCTGTTTTTACAAAATAAACATCATCTGTATAAAGTGGAACAATTCCAAGTTTACCGTTTTTATTCAATACTCGCTGTGCTTCAATTATAAAATTCACATCAGAATTGCCTTGAAAACATTCATAAGCACAGTGTAAAGTCATCACATCGGCAAAATTATTTTCAACTGGTATTTTTCCCGCATCGCTACCAATTTCATTTCCATGAATACCTTTTTTATAAACTAAATCTTGTCTGAAAGATTTATTACCTATATGCTCAGATACAAAATTAGCAAAAGGACTTGTTGAGGCTGCAATATCAATATAAGTTTTGCTGTTTTTAATATTTAGATATTTATAAGTAATATAATGTTCTAATATTTTTTCTATTTTAACATTACCCATATTTTTATAAAAATCAACAACTTCTGGATATTCTTGCATCCACTTCTCAAAATCAGGAATATTTATTTGTTGCTCTTCTACTTCTATTTCATTTTTTTGAAATCGTTCTGCAAGATTTTTCACATTAGTTAATGCTTCTACTTTTGAAGCAAGATAATCATCACTTGCGTTTTCAAATTCTCTTTGTTGAAAACTTATTTGAAAATATTTATCAAAATCTTTTTCAAATTTTTCATTTACTTTGTGGTCTACAAAGTTTTTAATTTTTTGTTTTATTTTTGAAATCATACCATTGAAAATTTTATCAATGAGTCCACTCCGACAAGCCTCTTTTTGCCAAACTCAGCGTTATAAATATTTTTTCAATCCTCATTATCAATAAGATAACTGCGGTTAAAAAAAGATTTATGCCTTGATTTTGACAAAAATAGACTTGTCGGAGTGGACTCATCAATAATTCATTAAATTTATAGTTCTTTTATAGTAGTTTTACCTTATTTAGTGTTGGTATTATTAATAGTTTCATCATATTTCTTCCATGTGAATTAATTCCCAAGCATTATATACAAGAACAATTTTTTTTAAGACTGTTGTTTCTTTTTCGGAAATAATTATTTTATCGTTTTGATATTTATTTAATTGTTCTTTGGCTTGTTTAACTGAATCTTTAATAT
>JAOZQN010000886.1 GCA_029932195.1 Bacteroidales bacterium
GATTACTACATTAAAAATGTCCAATTTTACAAACCAACTTTTTGAGGTCTGTAGTGTTATATACTAAAAAAGGTTTATTTGTTTATTTATTAGGTTGTATATTAATTGATTACAAAATACAAAAAGTAAAGATTTTAACCTAATTCAGTATAACAACTAAAAACTAACAACTAAACACTTTTTAAAATTATGATAAAATTTAACGAAAGCCGTTTGCAATTTATTTTTGATGACCAAAAGTGGAGTCCTATAATTTCTTATGATGTTCACCCAGATTATAAAAAAATAGAAAAATTAAATGGAACAAAAGGAATAGATTTTTTGGGAATTTATAATAATAAATTATATCTTATTGAAGTTAAAAATTTTGAAGGATTTGCCGAACGAAATAAAAAACGCTTACAACATTCTGGCGAAATTTTAATGAACGAAGTAGGACAAAAAGTAAAAGACTCTTTTGCTTGCATTGTGGGAGGAAAACGAAATTCCCGAAAAGATAAAGAACTTTGGTCAGATGTTTTAAATTTAATTAATGATGATAATAAAGAAATAGTGGTAATTTTGTGGTTAGAAACAAATTTGCCCAAAACAAAAACAAGTGTAAATCAAAAACAAAATATAGAAAAAATTAGTAAATTAACTTATCAAAATTATAGGAATAGACTGCATACCAAACTAAAATGGCTTACTCCCAAAAAATCAAGCATAAAAGTTTTAAATAATATAAATTATGCAAATAATTTAGAATTTGAAGTAAAATAACATAACATTGTACACACGTTTCCAAGTGGTGAAAAACCACCTTGGAAAGTGTTTTTCCTTCGCACACTTTCCAAGGTGGTTTTTCACCACTTGGAAACGTGTTTGTCTGTAACAAATAATCCAATAAATTATGAAAAAGCTAACATTATTATTATCCATTATTATTGTTGCAGCAGGCAGTTTGTTTGCCCAGCAACGAGGTTTTAAACCAGTAAAAGTCGAAGGCACAGGAACTTCTACACTCTACGAGCAGAGCCATGCTCTTGTGATAGGCAATAGTGCCTATAAATATTGGAACGTGTTGCCAGGCGTAAAAAACGATGTAAACAAAGTTAAGAAAGCCTTGGAAGACAACGGATTTAATGTTATTTTTAAGGAAAACCTAACAAAAATAGAGATGTTAACCGTTATAGACGAATTTTTGACTACCTACGGATACGACAAAAACAACCGAGTGCTAATATATTATGCCGGACACGGGCACACTCTCGACAACAACGGAACACAAATGGGCTACGTAGTGCCAATAGACGCACCTATGCCAAACACCAACGAGCGAGGTTTTATAAGCAAAGCCCTACCAATGACACAGTTTAAAACATGGAGCGAGAGTTCTACCTATTCTAAGCATAGCCTTTTTATTTTTGATGCCTGTTTTGCAGGTTCTATATTTAGTAGTAGGGGCGGGGAAACCGATGAGGTAATTAACTATAACACAGCCAATTATGTGCGACAATTTATTGCCAGTGGTTCTGCCGACGAGACCGTGCCAGACCAGAGTGTGTTCTGCACACAATTTGTTTACGCACTCCAAAGCGATGCCGCCGATGCTAATAAAGACGGCTATATGACTGGAACAGAACTTGGCGAATACCTTAAAAACACGGTTATACAATACCGCAAAAACAGGCAACACCTAAGGTGTTAATAATTTGATATTTCATCAAAAAAAGTTCCCCCAGTTTTT
>JAOZQN010000887.1 GCA_029932195.1 Bacteroidales bacterium
TTTTTTTAACTTTTTGATATTTAAGATGTTATAAACTCCGAAACTTCAGTAAAATTACTAACAACTAATTAAAAAATGAATATGAAAAAGTTAAATATCATCTTAATTTTAATGCTATTTGTAACAATAGCAACAGCACAAAAAAAAGTAGCAGTTCTTGTGCCTTTTGACGAAGACAGTAAAGTTTCTAAAATGTATAAACTCATGATACGCACAACTTTAACACGAGAAATATCAAATGCCAACAATTATATTGCACTTGACATGGCAAATGTAGATGCTGTAATAGACCAAGTAAAATTTCAAAATACTGGGCTTGTATTAGACGAAGAAAGAAAACAACTTGGCATAAGATATGGAGCAGAATATATTTGCCGTTCCGAACTTTTTACCGAAAATAATTATATAACAATTTCTGCCTCAATTATTACAATAGAAACAGGCGAAGTAGTGCCAGGAAAAACTGATTATGTTTATACAAAATTAGACCCCGATAATATTGACAAGGCTTGCAAAGAATTATCCGAAAAACTCTTTGGCAACAACAATAATGGCAATAATTACAACGGAAACTCTGGAACATTTACCGATAATAGAGACAGCAAACAATACGACTGGGTAAAAATAGGAAACCAAACATGGATGGCAGAAAACTTAAACTATGCAACAAACAGCGGAAGTTGGTGCTGCGACAACAACCCCTCTAACTGTTATACCTACGGCAAATTATACGACTGGGAAACAGCAAAAAATGTTTGCCCAAACGGCTGGCACTTGCCAACTGATGATGAATGGGCACAACTTGAACATACACTTGGTGGAAGTGAAATAGCTGGTGGAAAATTAAAATCTACAAGTAGTTGGAATAGTCCAAATACAGGTGCAACAAATAGCAGTGGCTTTTCTGCTCTTCCGGGCGGCATCCGCAGGAGCAATGACGGCACGTTCGACTCCGCTGGGTACGTCGGCTACTGGTGGAGTGCTGCGCAGATTAGCGGTTCAAATATTAGGAAGCGCGGCCTCACCTTCGACATTGCAGAAGTCAGTCGCTACGGCACCAATAAGTCAAGCGGTTTATCTGTGCGTTGTATCAGGGATTAGATTTATTTGATTGTTTAAGCCATTGATTATCAGGGGGCTTAGGGGCTTGCCCACAACAAAATTGTCTAAACCATGATTTATAGGATTTACTTGATTACATGATTATTCTTTCATATCTTTGCTATTATAATCATGGCAATCCTTAAATCAAGCAAATCATGGTTTAGACAATTTTTCACAATATAAAACTATTAAAACAATGAAAAAATTAGACCTCGGTGGTTCCGATTTTAAAGACGTTATACTAAATAACAACTATTTTGTAGATAAAACATTATTAATAGAAGAAGTTATAGAAGCACAAAAAAAAGTATTGTTATTGCCTCGTCCTCGTAGGTTTGGAAAAACATTGAATTTATCAATGCTACACTATTATTTTGATAAAAATGAACCAAGTAACAAAAAACTTTTTGCAGACTTAAAAATTTGGCAAACAGGAGAAGATATAAAACAACATTGTGGAAAATATCCTGTAATATATTTAAGTTTTAAAGATACAAAAAAAGATACATGGGAAAATTGTTATGAACATATAACAGATACTATTTCTAAATTATACAGACAGCATAATTATTTGTTAGATAAAAATCTCTTAGATGCAAAAGAAACAAGCGATTTTATTAAT
>JAOZQN010000333.1:0-4354 GCA_029932195.1 Bacteroidales bacterium
ATTCCTGCTAATCAAGTGTAAACCAATCGTAAATCGTAAATTTAAAATTGTCAATCTACTTAGTTATACAAATAAAAACGGCAACTTTTTGTTTTCTAACATCTTTATTATCAAACAAAAGCAAAATTAAAAATAGACATTTAAAGTTAAGCATTCACTTAAAATAATTATTTGTTACTTTTTTATATAAAAGGTTGTATATTTGTTTTTTCAAAAGTAGAGTTCACTCCGAGAAGTATATTTTGATCAAACTCGGCGTTGGATACAAATTTTAAAATCCTCATTTACAGTAGTAAATACTGTTATGAAATGAGTGTGTAATATATCGGGGGAGTTTGGTTGCAAGTTACATGTTTCAGGTTTCGCAATGCGATTATAAATTATTGTAATTATTTTTCATGTTTATTATGAAAAACGACTACTCTTGTTTCGCTTTGCGAAACTTGCAACCTGCAACTTGTAACACTTCTCCCCAATATGTTACACACTCTTATGAAATTCATATCTGCCTTGATTTTGGCAAAAATATAGCTCTCAGAGTGGACGCAAGGTTCAAAACTATTTAAAACAAATTAGAAATGGCTGAAAATTTTATAATAAATTACCAAAAAATAACTTTTAGCGACCTCAAAAGAGTCGTAAAAATTTCCAAAAAAGACAAAGATGAAAAGTTTAATTATTGGTATTCGCATAAATATGAAATATCAAAAGAAGAAAATCTTTTTTTAGAAAAATTGATAAAATCAAATAAATTATTTTTATCTGGCTATAATGAGGCAAAATTAACGTTCAAATTTATTAGTCCAATATTAAATAGAGTAGATTTTAGTCAAGGTGATATTCAAGACTGGTATGAGAATTTTTTAACAGGAGAAGTAAATGGTATAAAATTTACGGGAAAAACCGATTTTATGGTTGCAAAAGGCGATTTTGTGCCAGAGAAACCCTATTTTTTCTTGCAAGAATTTAAACGTTCCACACCTGCCAATAATCCGGAATTTCAGGTGCTTGCGGAAATGCTTGTAGCAATGGAACTTAACAAAACAAATATTATATACGGAAGTTTTGTTATTGGAAAAATATGGGATTTTATTATTCTCGAAAAATTGGAAAACGGAAGCTACGAATATTTTACATCAAAAAGTCTTAATTGTCTTGATATTGATAATTTACGAAAAATTTACACTATGCTACAAGCTGCAAAAGCATTGTTCTGTAAAGAGTAAATAGTTATGTGTGTGTGGAAGTAAAGAAAACACTTCTCAGGTAAACAACTCTTATAGAGTTGCTTAATTTCTATTTTTGGTAGTGTTACAAAGTGCTAGTTTATAATTGTTGTATAAATATTCAATACTCAATACAGAATATTCAATATTCAAGTAAAAAATAAATAAAATGAACATTGAATATTCAATTAAATATTTGATGGCGTTATTTAATGGTGACATTGCTAAAAATTGTTATATTGTTAAATTGTCAATATGCTAATTATTAATAATTTAGCAATATAACAATTTAGCAATATAACAATTATAGCTAAAGTCATCTCTTTTTTACACCATCAAATATTTGATAAATAGAAATATATAAACAACTTGCGAAAGCAAATTGAATATTGGATATTCTGTATTGAATATTGAATATTCAAAAACACAGATTTTTTTGTGAAATAAAACTACCACTTTGGAATACTACCCTATTTTTCTTAAAAAAGGTGAAGTCTATAAAAAGATTTCATCTTTTTTTTATGGAAAAAAAAATACTTTGTATCTAATAAGCAAATAACAAAACTGGAGTCGTAAAATTTATTTAGGAGTCGTTAAAAAAGAACTCTCCAATTCGTCTCTTATAAAACATTTATTGCTAGTGCTTTAATCCTGAAAATTGTTTTTTTTGCATAATATTATTCAAAATTTCATAATTTTAAAACTTTTCCAGTTTGTTTGGCTTAGTATCTTAATCCTGAAATCGTTGTTTTTTTTGGCATAATATTATTCAAAACTTCAAAACTTCATAATTTCAAAATTTTTCCAGTTTGTTTGGCTTAGTATCTTAATCCTGAAATCGTTGTTTTTTTTGGCATAATATTATTCAAAACTTCAAAACTTCATAATTTCAAAATTTTTCCAGTTTGTTTGGCTTAGTATCTTAATCCTGAAATCGTTGTTTTTTTTGGCATAATATTATTCAAAACTTCAAAACTTCATAATTTCAAAATTTTTCCAGTTTGTTTGGCTTAGGTGTAAACCAATTCGTAATTCGTAATTTCTAATTCGTAATTTCCTTATTAATCTTAAAAATTATAATATCATGAAAAATTTAACAAAAACAATATCATTAATTTTAGCATTTGTAGTAATAAGTAGTGTGTCGTTTGCACAGGTTAGTGTGCGATACAATAAATGTGCATCTAAGAATGCTATTTATGAAGAGGTAGAAGATTCGGAAACTGGTGAAAAAGCATATCAACCAGTAGAAGCCGATGGACATGGTAATGCACAAGGCAGCCAATACGACCTTGCTGTTGATGGAGCTTTTGAAGGACAAACAATTACAGTTTTACATCTTTATACAGGTGAAGGATTTGATTTTAGCCTACCACAAGCAGCTCTTAAAGAAAAAGGATTTTCGGTTTATCGCTTTATGAATGCTCCTCCAAGTGCAAAAGAATTGGAAGAAGCATTGGATAAATCTTGTCAATTTTGGCTAATATCCAGTAGTTATCAAATGCTTACAGAAGAACATGTAAAAGTTATTAAAGAATTTTTTGAAGAAGGACATGGAGTTTATATTTGGGGAGACAATTCTCCTTACTATGCTGATGCTAATTATCTTGCAAATGCTCTTTTTGGAGGAGAAATGCTCGGAAACTATATGGGAAATGAAGTTGTAGGACTTAAAGACAAGAAAACAAAAAGTGGTTTGATAAAAAGTCATCTAATAACAACAGGTTTACAGTTTGTTTACGAAGGAATTACAATTGCTTCAATTCAAGACAATCAATCTCTAAAACCTTTGATTTATAACTCGGAAGGAAATGTTGTTGCTGCAACATACGAAAGCAATGGAAAACGTGCAATTTTAGATGGTGGTTTTACTCGCCTATATGTCTCTTGGGACGAAGCAGGAACTGGTAGATATGTGAAAAATGCTGCAACTTGGCTCGTAAATGTAGAGCGTTTTGAAGGAAACTAAAATACAAAAAATGTAGAGACGTGCCAAGTGGCACGTCTAATTTCAAAATAGAACAATATAAACCCAAATAATCATGAAAAATTTAATAAAATTAGTATCAATAGCATTTATAATTGTAATTTTGGGTAATTTTGGCATGTCTCAAAATGTTCCAAAGGCATACAATAGATGTGCTGGCACAAATGCCGTTTACGAAGATGTGAAAGATAAAAAAACAGGAAGAGTAGAGTCTGTATTAGTGGAATCTGATGGACATGGTAATGCACAAGGAAATCAATACGATCTTGCAGTTGATGGGGCTTTTGAAGGGCAGACAGTTACTGTTCTGGATTTATACAATTTTGATTTCACAAATACAGAAACAGCTCTCAAAGAAAAAGGATTTTCGGTATATCGTTTTATGAATGCTCCCCCAAGTGCAGAAGAATTAAAAGAAGCATTGGATAAATCTTGTCAGTTTTGGTTAATCTCTTCAAGCACAAGAATGCTTACAGAGGAACATGTGAAAGTTATCAAAGAATTTTTTGATGCAGGACATGGAGTATATATTTGGGGAGATAACGATCCTTATTATGCCGATGTTAACTATCTTGCAGAAGCACTTTTTGGAGGCGAAATGCTTGGCAATTATCACGGAGCAAATGTTGTTGGACTAAAAGATAAAACAAATAAAAGTGGACTGGCAAAAAGTCATTTGATAACAACAGGTTTGCAGTTTGTTTACGAAGGAATAACAATTGCTTCAATTCAAGATAATCAATCTCTCAAACCATTAATTTATAACTCGGAAGGAAATATTGTTGCAGCAACTTACGAAAATAATGGCAAACGTGCAATCTTAGATGGTGGATTTACTCGCCTATATGTTGCATGGGACGAAGCTGGAACTGGTAGATACGTAAAAAATGCAGCTGCTTGGCTCGTAAATGTAGAAAAATTTGGTGAATAAATTTGTGGCATTTTAGACAGAATTCGTAGAGACGTGCCATGTGGCACGTCTTTGTTATAATTAATACCACAAATGGTAATATTGGTGAACAGACGTGACACATGGCATATTTCTACGAATTTATTGTTGGTAAATAGACATGCCACCGGCACATCTCTACGAATTTATTGTTGGTAAATAGACATGCCACCGGCACATCTCTACGAATTT
>JAOZQN010000333.1:4454-7172 GCA_029932195.1 Bacteroidales bacterium
GGTAAATAGACATGCCACCGGCACATCTCTACGAATTTATTGTTGGTAAATAGACGTGCCACCTGGCATATTTCTACGAATTTATTGTTGGTAAATAAACGTGCCACCTGGCACGTCTCTACGAATTTATTATTCCTCTTCTTTAATTTGGTTACCATCTTTACCTATTGTTATTGTTTCACCGTCTTTTATAACAGTGGCTTTGCCGTTTGAGAACGCATAAGCTCGGTCGTATTGGCAAGCAATAATAAGGTCGCCATTAATGTTTATGTAGCCCCATTTATTATCAAGGCAAACAATAGCCATGTCGTCTGCAAATGAATACATTCGGTCATACCAATTACTTACTTCATTGCCGTTTTTATCTATAAAGTTATATTTACTTTCTTTTCTTACTTTTGCGACATTATTATTAAAATTCCAAGCCTTGTCAAACTCTGGTTTAATTGTAAGTTTACCATCGCCGTTTAAGTATCCCCATTTTTCATCTTTTTTCACTTTGGCTCTTTTATCAGAGTAATTACCACCTTCGTCATACCACTCCGATGATATTAGCTCACCTTTGTTATTTATATATCCAACTTTTTCTCCTTTTTTTACAAGTGCATTTTTGTTATAAAAATCTTCAATATTATCATACCAGTCAGAAATTTTTTTTCCAGAGATATTTATTAAAGCATATTTTTCTACATTTTCCACTTTTGTTATTTCCGATTTAAAATCAAATATTTTATCAAAATGTTCGGAAATCTCTTCACCTTTCTCGTTTATTAAAAAATACTTACCCTTTCTCCTGCTACCAATTCGGACTTTTGCAACTCCATTTTCAAAATCTCTTGCATAATTAAATTTATAATCAATAACAGTTTCATTGTTATTGTTGATAAAACCGAATTTCCCGTTTTTTACTGCTGCATGATAGTCTTGTGGAAGTTCTGTCCAGTCGCCAATAAGTTCTCCTTTATGATTGATATAATTGTATTTATCTCCTTTAACTACTTTTGCTTTTCCATTGCTAAAAGAATAGGCATCGTCGTATTCTTTAAGGTCTATGACAATCATTCTGTCAAAGTTGATGAATTCACAATCCCACGATTTAACTACGATAGGTTTGCCATCGTGAGTGTTACCCCAGTTTAAACGGGTTGTTAATGAGTCTGTTGGATAGCTTTCTAATGATTTTAGGTTTCCTTCTAAATCTATTAGATTTTCGGTCGGATTTGTTTTAACAAGGGCAAGTCCTTCGCTAAAATTTTCGGCATAATCATATCTTGCAGGAATAACTCTTTTACCATTTAGAGTTTGAAATCCATATTTTCGTCCTATTTTTACTGCTATCAGTCCACGTGGAGGCTCTGAGTTAAAGAATATTACTCTCTCATTCCAGCCCATTGGAATATTTCCTTTTTTGTCTATGTATGCTACTTTTCCATTTTTTTCAACAACAGCAAGTCCGTTGTTAAAATTTAAAGCAAAATCATAATAAAAACCAATAATAACATTTCCTTGTTTGTCTATAAAACCATATTCGTCGTCTTGCATTGCTACTGCAACACCGTCGCTGTATGTGCTTAGAGTATCAAACCATTCACTTGTTGTTTGATGTTTGGTATTGTAGTAGGCATATTTTTCATTGTTTTTAACCAAAATAGTATTGTTTTCCATTTTGCCAACATTGTCATACCAACCAATAATTAATCCTCCAATTTCGTTCAAATAGGCAAACTTACCTTCTTTTTCTACTTTTAAAAAACCGTTATTAAAATCATAAATTTTATCATACCATTGGGTTACAAGCTCTCCACTTTTGTTTACAATTGCATATTTTTCGTATTTAGAAACCTTATATAAGCCATATTCCAACGGTTCGATTATAGAATACCATTTTCCTACAAAATCCCCTTTTTTATTTATAAAACCAATATTTCCAAGATGCTCTACAATAGCAATTTCACCATTAAATTCGCCAATTTTTTCATACCAGCTTGATATTTTCCTGCCTTCGAGGTCTATTATTGCCCAAAATTGTTCATTTCCTATTTGTGCGTATCCATTTTTAAAATCTTTTGCTTGGTCGTATTCATAAGAAAGTGCAAGTTTTCCATTTTTGTCTATATATCCATATTTTTCGTTATATTTTATGGGACGGTAATTATCTGTAATCTCTTGCCACGAACCAAGAAGAATTCCATTTTTATTTATATAATTATAATTATCTCCATCAATAACTTTGGCTTTGCCGTTAGAAAAAGAATAAGCATCTTGATAAGGAACATCAAGTTTTACTTCACCATTCACATCTATAAAGCTACATTTCCAGATACCTACAATCAGTGGCAAACCAGAATGTCCTTCACCTAAATCGTATCTTATGTTTCCTGTGTTAGAAACTTCTTCCATCTCTCGCAAAACTCCACTTGTGTCAATTAATTTGTATTGCAAGTTGCCTTTAATTAAGGCTAAACCATTGTCAAAATCTTCTGCGTAGTCATAAATACATTTTATAACTGTGTCATTGTTTTCATTAATAAAGCCGTATTTTCCATTATCGGCAATAACAGGTGTGAGGTCTTGACTATAGGAAGTTTGTGTAAGTAGTATTGTAATTATTAATATTGCAAAAATTTGTTTCATAACAATTTTAAATTAAGTATTTTAAATTAATAACTGAAGTTTCGGAGTTTATAACATCTTAAATATCAAGAAGTTAAAAAATTA
>JAOZQN010000334.1 GCA_029932195.1 Bacteroidales bacterium
TTTTATCATGTAAAATTATAAAATATGAAAAAAAACATATATTTGTAAATGCCTGGTAATCATACCAACACTGTTATATAAGGACTACCCAAAATCAAGGCGGATACGATTTTTACAAACATGTTGTAAATGAGTATTTTAAAATTTTTATCCAACGCCGAGTTTGGCAAAAAGATGCTTTTCGGAGTGGACTCATTGTTTAAACCTACGTTTGTCTATGCCCTGTTTTTTCTTTGGCATTTTCATTAATAATTTTATTGAATTGTTTTATTTTGTTATCCATTTTTACTTTTAGTTCTTCTAATAATAAGGTGTTTTTAATGTTTTGAAGATTATTAAATTTGTTCTTTAATTCCTCAACAAGTTTATTTCCAGAAGAAATAGCATTTTCAGGAATGATATAAGGTTTTTCTTCTGTTTGATTTTCTTTACCATTTCTAATTTTTGCCCACACAGAAACAAGTCTATAATAAGTATCGTTAAATTCCAAAAGAGCAAGGGCGTTTTCGTTTCCATATTGCGAAGTAAGAGTTTTGAATAGAGCAAAATCTGGATTGTAATCCTCTGTATTCCAAGTAAAATCGGCAAAAGAAGCATACTGAATTTTATTTAGTTCGCCAGAACCACCAAGATTAGAATAATAATGATTATCAAGTAGTTCTGCAAAATTATCGGGATAAATTATATCAAAAGGTTCAAAAAGACTACACATAACCGCTTTTTCGGGATAATGTGCTGGAAAGCCTCCATATTCTCCTTCTAAATATCTGGCATAAGGTGTGTTATCCCAAACCATTGGCTTGCTTTTTATATAAGAACTGTAACGACGAATATCTGCAAGGTCGTAGCTGAGTGAGCGGACAGTATTTCCTGTCCAAATTATGGCTATATCTTTGGGCAAGTGGCTTGTAAGGTCTCTGAAAAATGCTTCAGCACTTCCCATACTGTAATCTACAAACTGGTTGAGATAAGGAGCAGGACAAAGTTCAAAACGCACATCTTCATAGTTGTCGTCAATCCATGTTTTGAGGTTTTTAATCATGTAATTTTGAGCATGTGCAATATTGTAAAATTGTTTTTTGTCTTGCTCGGTAAAAAGCGTATATTCTCCACGTGTAGTGCCTGCGTGTGGGACAAAATCGTCGGCACAAAGCATTACTGTTTTTGCATTATTATCCAAAGCCGTTTTGAAAACATTTTTAATTTTCTGTAAACTTGCATCGCTTGAATGCGAAAAAACATTTCGTAAAGAGTCGCTCAATTTTCCTTCTTCTGTTTCGTAATCAAAATGAGTATAAGGATTTAGCATTACACAAGTATTTATAGCATCGCCATATTCTGCACAAGATTTTCCTACTTCGGTAAAAAGCATTTCAAAGAATTTTCCTGGTTTCCACCATTGGCTTGTAAGGTCGCCGTAGCTGTTGTAGGTTTTATTTATTTTATAAAAAGCATAATAATCTACAAGCTCTTTTTCGTAATCAATTTTGGCATAAAGTTCCTGAATTTTAGCCTGTTGTTCATCTTTTGTGAGTGAAGTATCTTTTTCAATAGTCCATTCATTTTTATAAGAAGTCATTTTTGTAGAACGTCCTTCAAAATCGGGATAATCAATAATTTCGGCAAAATCTATTTTATTGTTTTCACCATCAAACATTTGAACCAGAGTAGTTGCGGCATAAAAATTTCCAACGGGATTTTCTCCTACAAGAAATATATTTCCTTCAAATTGAGTTATTACATATCCTTGTTTTTTGCCCAAAATTTTAGATAAATCTATTTTATTAGCGTATTTTTTATAATAATCATTTTTTCCAACAGAAATAAATATTTCATCTTCTTGTTTTTGATAATTGGCACTTACAACATTAATATCCTCAATATTAAAATTTTCTTTTAATTTATTCTTAATTAATTTAAAAGCTGCAATTTCGTTTTGTGAAGTTTTTTTAGGAAGAAAAACAATAACTTTTTTATTTTTGGTATTTATCTCTATTTTTTCCGAAACAATTTGAGGAGTAGGAATAATTAAATCAGCTTTATGGAACTCTTTATTAAACAAAGGTTTAATACGTTCCAACGAAGTAAAATTCCAACGAGAAAAACGGAAATCAATATTATCTACCCACATAGTTCCGCTACCTTTTAGCCCGAGAAAAATCTTGATATATCGGCAATCATCAGGCATATCTCCTTCCGAAAAAGGATAGTTTAGAGTTCTGCCTCTCACTTTTCCCCAGTCAAATTTATCAATATAGTAATGATTTGAAAAAGCAAAACCTTTGAAGCTATTATCTACATCTTTATTATAATATTCAAAATAAATTCCGTCGCTGAGTCGCTGTTTATTTTTGTCATAAAATTCTATATGAATATCAATATCTTCGCCAATTTTAGAATTTAATCTCCTATTGGCAGGAAAAACTTTTTCCAAACGAACATCTAAAAAGAATAAATAATTTCCAGGAATAACTTCCACGTAGTCGCTCAAAATTCCATTTGCTTTATTATCCAATTCGCTAATATCTTTTCTTGTGCGACTTATTTTTACAGCATGTTTTTTGTGATTTGCATGTGCAGAATTATAAATTTCTAAATCTGTATTAGTCCATTCGATATTTTCGCCTATGGTTTGCCAGTTTTTTAACTCAAAACTGGTAATTGCACTGTCATTTGTTTGCTCTTCTCCTTTTTCAAAAGAAAAATTTGGAATAAGATTTTGTTTTTTATACTCTTCAACTCTTATTTTAAATGGGATACTCAAAGGGTCAAAAGATGTCCATTGTTCTTTATCTACCTTATTTTCAGCTTTTTGATTTGTATTGCAAGCAACAAAAAACAAGGCTAAAACAAATAATGGAATAATTTTTTTCATAGTATTTGTATAATTTAAAATTAAATTGTAAATATACAAAATTGTATGAAAAAATAAAATCAAACATGTATTGATTTGTAAATTAATACATATTTTAAGTTAATAATTTATGGTAGGTAATTTTTAATGTTCTGTAATATAGGATTGTAAGGTTGGATGGGTTTTTTTTTACTTGAATCCAATTTTGAGTCCGCTCCGAAAAGCATCTTTTAATCAAACTCGGCGTTGGATACAAATTTTAAAATACTCATTTACAACAAATAAACTCCATTTCTGAAATTCATATCCACCTTAATTTTGTCAAAAATACACTTCTCGGAGTGGACTCATTATTCTCCTATCAAAATGAACGGAGACCAAAAATACGGGTGCGAATATTTTCCGTCTTCAATTATTTTCCGTTTTGCTTCTGATAAAGGTTTTGAATATTTATCCTGTTTTTTGTCATTTAACAAGTTTTCGTAAAAAAATATCATTAATTTTGATGTGCTTTTGTCATTAACCGACCAAAGTGAAACAACAATATTTTTACTTCCTGCGTATAACAAAGCTCTTGTTAATCCAATAACACCTTCTCCTTTTGTTATCTTCCCGAGACCTGTTTCACAGGCAGATAAAACAACAAGGTCGGCATTAAAATTTAGGTTATAAATTTCCGATTGATATAAGATACCTTCGTTTTGATTTGCAATTAAACCAGCGATATTTTCAAAACTTTCCTTATCTATTTTGGTTGTATCTTGTGCAAATAATATTCCTGAAAGTTTTGGATTTTCTTCGTTTACAAATCCATGCGTGGCAAAATGTATTACCCTGTAATTTTGTAATTCATCTGATTTTACAAATCCTTCGTTTGCTTTTGAGTGTGTTTTAATTAATGCTTTTTTTCCTAGTTGTTCGTATAAATCAAAAATTGTTTCAATTTCTGTTTTTGAGCCAGGCAAAGGCGAAATATATCTGCCGTCTGTTAAATAACTGCGTGAAACAATGCTATCATTTTGTTCTGTTTCAAAAGTTAGTAATTCTGGCTCTACAGGATTTAGAGTGAGAGAAATATTGAAAAAATGAATTTATTTCAATTGTATATGTCAGTATTATAGATTGTTATGCTCATAAATTTCATTAATTTTCTTTGTTTTTTTGCTAATCATTAAAAGCCTGACAGCGAATGAAATACAGATTTTTCTCACTCTAAATCCTGTAGTGCCGTAATTCTCTTGTTTGGGTTATTGTGCCTGCTGTGTTTTCATCATCAAATACGGGTGCAAATGCAATCCAATCATTTATTGGTGTTAGCTCAATTTTATCTGTTTTTTCTTTTGGTTTTGTTTGTTGAAATAAAGTAGCTGAATAACTGTAACTTATATTGTAATCTTTAATTAAATATGGCATTTCTGCAAAATACGTTTTACTTTTCCAGTCAGTCCATTCTGCAACGTATTTTTCGGTATGAAAAGTTTCAAAAGGAATTGTTGCAAGTTGTCCGTCTGGAATTATTATCAAATTTTCAATATCGTAAAACAAACCTCCTTTTAAAAATTCTTGTATTTCGGGCGGAAATAATAAATTATAGAATTGAAAAGCAAGTTTTTCGTATTCATCTACGCTCCAATGTGTTCCATCAAAAACTTCCTCTTCTAATAAATCTGTTTCCGAAATAACAAAACGATAATCGCTAATTGCTTCATGTAAAGACGTTGCATGCAACGTCTCTACGATTGCTACTTCTTTTATAATAAAATCTTTTTTGCTAATTGCAAAAATTGTGATTGTGCTATCGCCAACAAAATAACTTAATATTGCTGTTTTTTTGTCTAACAAGTTAGAAATTTGTTTTACTGTTGTCGGTGAATTATTATATTTTAGATTATAATATTCAGGATATTGTGTTTCAAAAACAATTATTAAATTATCATAAGAACGTTGCGATTTAAAAAGTCTGCTGTTCCAAATATTTGATAGACTGTCATTTTTCGCATTATTTTTTAAGTTAGTATAATTTGTAATATCAATACTTAATTTGTGTTCCAAATTTAATAATGTATCGGGTATTCCTGCAAAATTAAGAGCTTCTGAACCCGCAAGGGCTTCAAGAAGAACTGATGATTTGTTTTTTTCGGAGAAATAAAATGCTTGATGTAAATATTCTTGATTATTAGTTTGTTGATATAATTGCAAACAAATGTTAACCGCTGCTTTATACACTTCATTTGCTTTTGTGCCGAGTGCAATTTTATCGGATTTTGTTTTCATTTCTATGCGGACTTGCGATATTAATGTGTCGCAAAGTTGGTAGTTTTGCAATGCAAGTTGTTTTAATTCGCTGTCTGTTAGATTTTTTAAATTTGACAAAAATTTCAAACTGTCGGAATTTGCCAATGTATTAAAAATTCCTGCTTTTTCCTGCAAGCTTCTTAAAAGTTCTTCATGGTCTATATAGTTTTGCATTACGGGATTGCTTAAAACATTGATGCTGTCGCTAAAATTATATAAATTGCCACAAAGTGCTTTTTGGTAATACTCTAAAGCCGTATGATAGTCGGTTTTATCTTTATAAACATCTCCAAAATCATTGTACAACATTGCTATATATTTATGTTTTTCTCTCAATAGTTCTTTATGAATTTTTGCAGCTTTTCCATAGTACTCCAAAGCTGTAACGTATTCTCTTTTTTTATTATAAACATCACCTAAATTATGATATAAACTAGCTACTAGCGTATGTTTTTCTCCGAGTAATTCTTTTGTTATTTTTAAACTTTTAAAATAATATTGCAAAGAGTTATCATACTCGCCTTTGTAGTAGTAATTAATTCCAATACTGTTGTATGATTCTGCCACACGTATATGTTTTTCTCCAAGTAGTTCTTTATAAATATCCAAACTTTTAAAATGATATTTAAAAGATTTGGCTCTACAGGATTTAGAGTGAGAGATTTTTATAAACAACTCATTATTAAATCTATACGAATTAATGAAAAAACGATGAAAATTACTTGAATTTACACTTGTAACAATCTTTAATACAGCTATATACAATTTTATTAAGTTGATATTTTCAGTTTTTTCCTCACTCTAAATCCTGCAGTGCCAAAGATTTGTCATATTCAGATTTGTTCTTGTAAATAATTCCAATATTGTTGTATGAAATTGCCACGCCTGTATGCTTTTCTCCGAATAATTCTTTTTTTATTTCTAAACTTTTAAAATAATATTCTAAAGCTTTATTGTCTTCGGATTTTTTATAATAAAGAACACCTATACTATTATATAAATTTGCTATGAAAGCATTTTTTTCACCATGTAGTTTATTGTATATTTTAAAACTTTTAAAATAATATTCCAAAGCTTTATCGTATTCTGATTTCTTACTATAAATAATTCCGATATTCATGTATGATATTGCCGTTAATTTATGTTTTTCACCATGTATTTTTTTGTGTATTTTTAAACTTTTTAAATAATACTCTAAAGCTCTGTCATACTCAGATTTATGCCAGTAAACAATTCCTATATTATTGAAAACAACTGCCACTTTTGTACTATTTTCACCAAATAGTTCTTTTTTTATTTCTAAACTTTTAAAATGATACTCCAAAGCTTTGCTATATTCCGATTTATTATCATAAACAACTCCAATACTGCCATACAACCTTGCTACAGAAATATGTTTTTCTCCAAGCAATTCTTTTTCTATTTCCACGCTTTTAAAATAATATTCCAATGCGTTGTCGTATTCGGATTTATTATGGTAAACAATTCCGATATCGTAGTACGAACTTGCTACTGATGTATGTTTTTCTCCAAGCAACTCTTTTTCTATTTCCACGCTTTTTAAATAATATTCCAATGCTTTGTCATATTCGGATTTATTATGGTAAACAAACCCTATGTTTCTGTAGAGGCGTATTATTGACTTATGTTTTTCGCCAAGTAATTCTTTTTTAATATTAAGTGCTTTTTTCCAATAAATCAAAGTTGAGTCATTTTTTGATTGGTAATAATATTGAAAACCTAAATTATCATACGCATCAGCAACAATGGTGTCGCTTTTATTAATATGTTGTAAAGTTTTTTCAATTGCTGGCTTTATAATGGCTTTTGCTTTGTTAAATTCTTGTGATTTCTGATAACATCTGCCATGTTTGGTTTCATTTAATAAATATTTTCGCCATTGTTTATGTTCTTCGTACAAAATACCAGCTTTTTCAAAATGCACTATTGCAGTATCATCCTAAATTGGCATTTTTTGTTATTAACGATGAAAAATAAATTTGTATGTTA
>JAOZQN010000335.1 GCA_029932195.1 Bacteroidales bacterium
GAGTATTTTAATAATTTTGTATAACGCAGAGTTTTGGGTTTATAGGAGTGCCCTATAGTAAGTTACAGTAAGCCAAAAACATGCGTGGTTAGGGCAAGTTTACTACTTTTGTCTGTTTTTTTTAATTAGGACATGTTTACCATTTTAACTTTACGAAAAAATTAAGTAAATGTTTCATTTTTTATACTAAAAAATTTATATTTTATGGTATATAAATTACAGTAACCCAAAAACCTACGTGATTAGGGCGAGTTTACTACTTTTGCCTATTTTTTGTATCTAAAATAAATTTATTAATTTTGCAAATATACAAAATATTTTAAAATTAGGACATGTTTACTATTTTTTAATGAAAAAGAAATTAGAAGGAAATACGAGACAAAAAATTTTGAGTTCGGCACTCGAATTATTTAATGAAAAAGGAATATCAAATACAACTATTAGAAAAATAGCTCAACATTTGAATATTAGTTCGGGGAATTTGAATTATCATTTCAAATATAAAGATGAAATTATTGAGATCTTGTATTTTGAATTGATTGAAAAAATGAAAGGTAGAATTAGTGCTTTAGAAGGACAACAAATTAGTTTATTGCTTTTTCACAAAACATCTAAACTAAAAATGAATGATATGTTTGAATATCGTTTTTTTTATAGAGGATTGCACAAAATTTTATCTGAAAATGAAAAAATACGAAACCATTATATTCAATCAAAAGAAGAGCGAGTTTACGAATTTCTTTTTTTATGCGATTATCTTCAAAAAGAAGAAATTATTAGAAATCCTGAATTTGAGAACGAATATATAAATCTATATCAGCGAGTTATGATAATATTAGATAACTGGATTAATACTTACGACCTTACAAACTTATCCAAAGAAGATGGGGTTTTAAAGTTCTCAAAATTAATTTTTGAAACATTATATCCATATTTAACAACCAAAGGAAAAGAAGATTATTTTTCTATTTCAAAATAATCTTCTTTGCACTTAATCACAGCTTATTAACAACTAAAAATACTTTCCTAATTTACTTCTTAACTATTTTTTCAATAAAAACTTCCGTTCCGTTACTAATTTCAATAAAATATGTTCCTACGGCAAGTTGCTTAATATCAATTGTTGTTTCATCTGAAATGATATTTTTTTCTAAAATAAGTTTGCCCGAAATATCTGTTATTTGCAGATTCAAACCTGACAGGTTTGAATCGTTTGTCAGGTTTATGTTTATAAAATCGCTTGCAGGGTTTGGATAAATTTCTATTTCAATATTATTTATTTCTGAAATATTTACAGTTTCTTTTACAGTAAGCTGAAAAATATCTGATACGTTTTCGCCAGCTATGTCTGTTGCAATTATTTCAATATTAATTACTTCTGCATTTATTGGAGTTCCGTTTAATGTTCTTGTTTCTGAATTAAAACTTAACCATTCGGGAAGTAAATATCCTCCTTCTAATTGTGCTGTGTAAGTTAAATTATCGTTCAAATCAACATCATTAAAAATGTTTTCGGGTATTTGATATTTGTAAAGTTCGCCTTCATTTGTTTGCATATCAGGAATTTGATTTTCAACTGTTGGAGCATCATTTGTATTTATAACTTTTAATGTGAAATATGTTGTATCACTTTCGTTAAAAATATCAAAAGCTATAATTTGTAATTCTATCTCACCAACATTTTCATTTAAAGGTAAACCTGTAAAAGTTCTTATTTCGGCATCAAAAATTAACCAACTTGGTGTATTTTGAACTTCGTATCTTAAAACATCTCCAAAATCTTCATCAATAAAAGTGTTTTCAGCAAAAGTGAAATTAAACTCTTGGTCTTCCAGTGTTTCTTTATCAGTAATTTGATTTTCAAAAATAGGTGCGTGATTTCCTTCAAATTGCAGATAAAAACGGTCATTAATTCTTCCACCTTCAAAATCAAAAGTATATGAATTTATGTTTCTCAAATTTATTTTCTGGTCTTCTAAGCTATCAATTAAATATACATGCACGTTTTCAAAATCGTTAAATTCATCTACTGATATAGTGTATCCTGTTCCGGCTTGCACTTGTAGTCCTAATGGTATAATTTTATCTTGCATTGTTTCTTGTGGTAAACAAGTTGCTGCATACATATCGTTTGCTTCTCCGCAAATTGCAAATAGCTGAGGCAGTGTAGTGTAATATGTAAATATTCTTATCATGTCAAAATCGCTGTCGTATTCTTCTATTGCTTCTGGTTTAAAGTAAACAATTATGTAATCATCGTATCCGTTTGCCGAAGTTTTTAATTTCAGTAAATTATTATGAACTTGTTTAGTATTTTCGCCTTTTAAATATTCAGTTTCGCCATGAACACGGTCTCCATTTGCAATATCTACTCCTGCTCCACCTGCTGTTGAGTGGACAAAGAAACCTTGCATTGGAGCAATTTTGTTAGTTAAATTTCCACCCATAACTGAATTTCCTCCAACATATCCAGAATACCCTAAGTTATCCCAAACATATATTGCATTGTCTAAATTAGTTTTTGAGCTCATTACGTCCCAGTCTAAGCTTGATGGATATGGATTGCCAAGCAAATGCCAACCGTCGTAAAGGTCTGGTAAAGCACCTGTTCTTGGGTCATTATTTGTGTATGTTAAACCGCTTACATTATAATTTCCTGTTGCTGGTGCTCCTACAAATTCTATTGTTTGTCCACCTCCATCGGTATAAAACATATATCCTTGATTTTCGTTTAATGGTATTCCTGTTCCTGCAGATTCTCCATGTGCATAAGTCCAACCTGGAACAAGTGAATCTGATTGAAAAGCGTCTGTTCCTGTTGGATTTGTTGTATTACTACTTGCTCCTGACCAATTATCTAAATCTACTGTTTCGTCATAGTAATAAAAATTCACATTGTAATTACCAGAAGGGTTTGTTTCTGTAAATAAAGCACTATTTGCATTTCCGCTTGCACCTTGATTAATTGGTGCAGATACTTCGTGCCATTGCCCGCCGTTGATAAAACGTTTTGCTCTTAGTTTTCCTGAGCCGTTTATTGCTGCTTTGTCAATATAAGAACCAGTTGCTCCTCCTTCGGAATAAGGAGTTTCAATAATTAGCTCACCATCAAGTTGTAAATCTCCATTGGTAGTTAATGAATTATTTGGAGCAATTATAAGGTGTCCGGTATTTGTAATTTTCATTGTTTTGGTAAATACTGTTGCTGCTGGAGAAGTTCTTTCTATTGTTGCTATATTATCCATAACATTTGGCACAATAATAAGGTCGTCTTGATTGTCTCCAGGGGTAAGGTCGCATCTCCAGTTTTTGTTTATGTCCCAGTCTGTTCCTTTTCCACCACGCCAGATATATACTCCTGTTCGTCCTGTTGGAGTGTATTCGTCTGCACCTATGTCACTGTAGTCATGTGTTCTTGCATCGCCTTGGTAGTCGTCTGTAATTATAGGTAGTGGGACTGCCGAGTTGTTTAAATAACAAGCATTTGCTGTGTTTATAGTTAAGTCGCAGTTTGCACCATCAGTGAAGTTAGGATTTGCATCTGTGCTTAAATATAAATCATCTTCTCCTGTTAGTGTTATCCATTCGGCAAAAGTTTTGTTTGCTCCTCCCCAGCTTGTTACTGTTCCGTCTGCACTGTAATAGTCGTTTGCTTCGGTATAAGTTCCAGTAGTCCAATCGCCAGAGTTTTTATTTGCAATAGCATAATTTGCTGTTCCTCCTGTACGGAAGTTAGCAAAAATGTTATTTTTCACGTCAAGTGGAGTAGAGTTGTTCTCTCTCGCAAAGGCATAAGAATTTCCTCCAGTTGCCACTCCTCCAATATATATTGAGTTGAAATATATTTTTTTGGTGTTGGCATTGTTGTTAGGTATCCAAATTCCATGATAATCGTAGTCGTTGTTAGCACCGAGCGAAATCATATTATTAGAGACATAACCAGCATTTAATTTATTTAGTCCTATTCCTGTAACAGTTCCACCAGTTCCAGTGTTTGTTATTCCATAAATTTTATTTTTTTCAATAATAAAATTTTCTCCATTTTCAGCAATAGCTGTAACATCTGAGCCGTTTCCTGTTCCTATTATTCCAGTGAAATTATTATTAGAGATAGTCATTGTTGCATTTCCGTTTAAGAAAAGTGCTTGTGCTGCATATCGTCCATCTGTTCCTACTGTTTTTGTGCTTGCGGATTTTACATCGTGAATATCGTTGTTTGCTATTGTCATAGCACCTGAACCACTTAATTCTATTGCTGTTACCGAAGCTGTGTTTGTAGTATTTGTTCCAGTAATATTTGCAATAACATTATTAGAAATATTATGCGAAGAATTACCAGTAGCAAGTATTCCAATAAGCGAATTACAAGGCGAAAGAATTGCGTCTGCATTTGTTGCATGTCCAACTACGTTTGGTGTTGTTGTTCCTACATTTCCACTTCCGTTTTCTAAATTAATTCCAATACATTTTGAAGAGGTTCCCGTCATTGACACCGCACTTATTGTATTTCCTTGTATTTCTACATCATCGTCGTCTGAATAAATACCATAAAATTCTGCACTTGTTCCTGTTAGAGAGATTGTAGTAATATTGTTGGTATTTATATCAGCTGTTGCTCCAGTAGAGTTGATAAAATAAAATTTGGAGTTACCTGTTGCTATTAAATTAGTAGCAGTATTTGCAGTAATTGTTGCTGTTGCAGCAGTTGATTTTATTAAATAAACATCATTGTTGTTTGTCGCATTTATATTACCAAAAGTATTAGTGCTTATTGTATTGGTTGCTCCTGTTGATAATACTCCATTAATTAAACCATCGTTTTGTAAATAGGAAATATCATTTTCAATAATATTTCCAGAAGTTGTCGCAGTTTTTATTCCCATAACTTCTCCTGTTCCTATTGCTTGCAATGGAAATGTATTTGCTCCTATTGTATTATTACTAACTATTGCTGTGCTTGCGTTTATTAAGTCTATACCAGTAACCGACATGTTTCCAGCTGTTGTTTGCAAATCGGAAATAGTATTATTGTTAATTAACATATTGCTTCCGGTTTGTATAATTTCAATAGCTTTTACAGGAAGTGTTGTTGAATTGCTTCTTAAACCAGCTATTATGTTATTTTCTACTTTGCAATTTCCTTCTGTGTCTTGGAAACAAATACCAATTACACCTTCGGAGTCTGTTCCTGCACATTGCAGATAGTCGCTTGGGTCTGTGCCACCTATTGTATTTCCTGCTATTGTTCCTATTTCTGTCCAGCCTTGGTCTATAAAAATTGCTCTTAAATAGTTTTTATTACCTGTATGTGAGCTATTTATACCTTGAATAATGTTTCCATCTATGGTTGTAGCTGCATCGTCAGAGCTTCTTAAATATATTCCAAAAATACCGAATCTGTTTTGGTTATCAATATCCTGAATGGTATTGTTTGAAATATCATCTCCACCTATTCCTTTGCTGTATATTGCATAACTATCTCCCCAAGCATCAACTAATAAAGTAATATTTTGAATGGTATTATTGGTAATGTTTACACTTGCATAATCAGTTCCATTGTTAAAAATACCACGAAACATTACATCATCCAATGCTATATCTTGAATGGTATTGTTATCAACAGTTGAAGTTGCTACACCTATTGCTTCTGTAAAAGCTATTCCATAAAACCTTTCATTTGAAGCATTGTATTCCCAGTCTGCACCTGTTTGTGTAGCGTTTGAGTTTCCTATTGTATTTCCTGAAATTGTGTGGCTTGCTCCTCCATCTATATGTATACAGTATTGATTTTCAGTATATTCAAGCCCTGTTTGGTCGTTAAAAATAATATTATCGGCAATTGTCCAATTATTACCACTTCCTGTTTCGGTAATCCAAATACCATGTTCTTCAAAATTAGATATTTCGTTAGCTTGAATAGTAATATTATTATTTAAGCCCCAGGCACTTTCAGAAAAAATCATGTTTATTGGCATATTGGTATTATTAGATAGACTGTTATTTAGAATCGTAATGTTTTTATTACATTCATCTACATCTACGGTGGCGTTTGCATTAGCATCAAAACCATCGGCGAATTTAATAACACCTTTTGGAATAATATCTGCCGAACCTTTCAAAACACAGTTTGTTATAGTAATATCTTGTGCGTTAGCATAGAATGTTGCAACAGTTTGAGTGTTTGTGTTTTGCTGAAAAGTTAGAAATTTGCCTGTTCCACCTGATTGTCCATCAATTAATACATTTGTAGAGCCTTCAAAACTTAATAAATCAAAGCTGGCATCGCAAGTCATAATTTTTTCAGTAGTTGGGTCTGAATCTACGTAAGGAATAATATTTACCGTAAAGTTACCACTTGCTGGGTCATAACCAACAGGTTCAAGTGGATATGTTCCTGTTTCTGCATGTGAACGCATAACGTAAACATTAATATCAGCACTTAAAAAAGCGGAATTAATTGCTTGAAACATTCCTCCCATACCAGTTATTGTAGGAAATTCTCTATCGTCATCAATTGTGTTCAGAAATGCTACATCTACAAGAGATGTTGCTTCGTCTGTTATATAATAGTCTCCTTCAAGAGAAACTCCAATTGCAAAATATTCTACAGCTGCTGCGTCTGGCCACATATCAACTGTTGCAACTGTTGATACAGTTGAAACATTGTCAAATTCTGGTGTAACATCATCAAAATTAGAATATGCTACATTACCAGCTATGTCTTGTGCTACAAAGAAAAATTCTACAAGATCAAGATTTGCAAGGTCTCCATCAAAGTTTGAAGTTTTTGATAAATCAAACTTCCATTCGCTGTAAAGCCCACTACCTGAAGTATTAATTCCTTCAATATAAGCAAAACCATTTGAGTTTACTCCCCAGTCATCTATTTCTGATTGTGTATTACTACCTGCTCTACGGAAATACATACGAGGTTTGTTTGTAGTTATGTCTAGTCCACCTATTGTAGCACTGCCTTGGTCTCTAATTTTTACATTAAATGTTTCAGTATGTGCATTTACTGGAAGTGCAGTCATAGGATAATCTAAAATATCGAGATATTTTTTAACATATATATATTCAAAAGTAGGAGCAAAAATATCTTCTACATTTGTTATTGTATAATTTCCTGC
>JAOZQN010000336.1 GCA_029932195.1 Bacteroidales bacterium
CAAATCAAATTACGGCAGGAGCAAACGAAATGACGTCCAACTCACAAGAGATTTCGCAAGGAGCAAACGAGCAAGCAAGCTCTATTGAAGAAATATCATCGGCAATTGAAGAAATGACAGCTACTATAAATCAAAATACGGAGCAAGCAATACAAGCTCAAAAAACATCGGAAAAAGCTGCAACTAATATAAAAACAAGTAGTGCAGTAGTTATTGAAGCCGTTGAAGCTATGAAAAATATTGCATCTAAAATCTCTATAATCAGCGAAATTGCAGATAAAACAGACCTTCTGGCAATTAATGCAGCCGTAGAAGCTGCCCGTGCAGGCGAACAAGGACGTGGATTTGCAGTTGTAGCTACCGAAATTCGTAAACTTGCAGAAAACACTCAAAATGCAGCCAAAGAAATTGAAGCACTTACAGGAACAAGTGTTAAAGTTGCCAACGAAGCTGGTAATAATTTACAAACAATTGTTCCAGAAATTTTGGATACTGCAAAACTAATTAAAGAAATTGCAACAGCAAGCACAGAACAAAACTCAAGTGCCAACGAAATTTCAAATTCTATTCAGCAATTTAATAATGTAACCCAACAATCTGCCGCTTCTACCGAAGAACTTGCATCAAGTATTGAAGAGCTAACAAGCCAAGCAGAACAATTATTAGATATTGTAGCATTTTTTAGAGTTAATGAAAATATGAGTTTTGCTCAAAATAATTTTAATAATAATCAAAATAATTTTGGTGAAAATCAGAATTTATACGAAAATAACAGAAGACAAAATAATAAATCAAATAAAAACCAATACAAAAAAAATGATAATTTAGATAACGAATTTGAGAAGTTTTAATTTTTAGCTTTTAGCTTTTTGATATTGGCTTTTGGCTACACAAAGCAATGTAAACCAATATCAAAAAAGCCAAAAGCCAATAATCAATAGCTAAAAGCCAAAAACATGAAAAACGATAAAAAATCATTCCTATCATTTAAGATAGAAAACGAAATATTTGCAGTAAACGTTAAAAAAGTATTAGAAGTATTGCAAATGAAAGCTATAACTACTATTCCTAAAACACCTGATTATATAAAAGGAGTAATAAATTTTAGAGGAGAAATAATACCAGTAATAGACTCCCGAATAAAGTTTAACTTACATACCATAGAAGATTATTCAAAATCTGTAATTATAATTTTGAACTTTGAAGACGATAGCAAAAATAAAATAATTGGAGCAATTGTTGATAGTGTTATGGATGTTATGGAGATAAAAGAAATGGACGTAAAAGATCTCCCAGAAATTGGTAGTCGCTACAATTTAGAATTTATCTATGGAATGATAAAACACAAAGAAAATTTTATTATGATACTTGACATAGACAAAGTCTTCTCGGTAGAAGAACTAAATATTGTAAAAGAAGTAACAACTTAATTGGTTGTTGGTTTTTGGTTGGTTGTTGGTTATTGGTTGTTGGTTGTTGGTTACACAAAGTGTTGTGAATAACCTACAACCAACAACCAATAACCAGCAACCAATAACCAATAACCAATAACCAACAACTAACAAGAAACTATGGAAAATAAAATAAAAGACATAAGGGAACAACTAAATATCTCAAGAGAAGAGCTTGCCAAACGTGCAGAAATATCAATAAACGGTTTAAGAGAGCTTGAACATGGGAAAATTGTGCCAACAGTTAGTTTGGCAATAAAAATAGCTGAGATTTTAAATTTAAAATTAGATAAATTATTTTAAATTACTAAAGGGAGACTCCTAAAAACTCAAATATCAAGGCTTTCAAAATTTTTAAGATTTGAGTAACACAGATATTTGAATTTTTAGGAATCCCCTTAAGAAGGGAAAAACACTTGGATAAACAATTGTATTCCCATTATTTATCAATTTTATTTCAATTATATTTCCAATTTTTTTTAATAATTGAAACATTATAAGGGTTGTTATCGTATTACATGTAATGTTTACTTATAAAAAAGCAATTATATGATATTAATTTCCACAAAAAACCTACATGTAATATGAAAAATATAATAAAAAAAGAACGAAAAAAATTGAAGCTATCACAAACAGCACTTGCCAATAAATTAAATGTATCTCGGCAAACAATATATTCTTTAGAAACAAAAAAGTTTTGTCCTTCGGCAGTTATTGCAATGAAATTAGCAAAAATTTTCAGTTTAAAAACAGAGGATGTTTTTCAGTTAGAAACTTCAGATTATAGCTAATTAGTGCCTGTTTTTTAGTCGAAAAGGACGACCTATTGATAACCCACGATGATAATCGTGGGCTGCAAATAAGTTAGTTCCAAAAATATTGTAGGTCTAATTTGTAAAATAGCCGACTTTATGGAAAAACACTAATTAAAAATTCAAAACTAAAACAATGAACTCAATACTTGTTATAGAAGATAATAAATCTGTGCGAGAAGAAATATGTGATATTCTTAAGATTGAGAATTTTAACGTTTTAGAATGCACAAATGGAGCAGAAGCAATAGAAATTATTGAAGACGAAATACCGAATTTAATTATTTCGGATATAATGATGCCAATTATTGATGGATACGATTTGTTGAAATTAATTAGGCAAAATCCTGTAACAGAAATGATACCAGTAATTTTGCTTTCAGCTAAAATAAATAAACAAGACATACGCAATGGAATGAATTTGGGTGCAGACGACTATCTAACAAAACCAGTAAATGCCGACGAACTTATTAATGTTATAAATAACAAGATAAAAAGACAAGCTAAAATAGAAAATAAATTTGAAGACTTGCGAACAAGTTTATTAGACACTCTTCCCCACGAATTTAGAACTCCACTAAACTCAATAATTGGTTTTGCCGATATTTTGCGAACACGAGCTGATAAAATTACTCCTGAAAAAATAAAAAAATATGCAGATATTATTTTTGAATCAGGAAATATACTACACAGATTAAATGAAAATTATTTACTTTTTTCTCGGCTAAAATTAATACAAGCAAATATAAATGATTTAGAAAAACTTAGAAAAATAAATGATTACAACACAAATACAGTAGATTCCATAAAATTTGTTATAGGAAAATTTATAAAAGACCATAAAATAGAAGAACGATTTGAACTTAATTTAGACAAAACAATCCTTCAGGTTGATGAATTTTATTTTGAAAAAATTATTTATGAACTTATTGATAATGCTTTAAAATTTTCACAAAAAAACACCAAAGTCATAATTTATTCTCGCAAAAAAGATGGTAAATATATACTATCTATACAAAGTTGTGGAAGAAGCATGACTAATCAACAAGTTGCAAATATTGGTGCATTTGTTCAATTTGAACGAGAAGAATACGCACAAAATGGACTCGGATTAGGTCTTGCAATTGTAAAATTAATTGTAAATATTTATAATGGGAAATTTGAAATTAAAAATAATGTAGAAAATTTCAGTGTAAATATTACTTTTTAATAAAAATTATATTACTTTTGGATGAATTTCAAAAGAATAAAAGTGATAAAACTGCAGAGTAAATATCTGATAATAAACTAATTAATGCTTTTGTATAAAATGGTTTGTTATCAGTTTTTTTATGCTTTTGAACAATTATGGCTTTATTTTGGCTCACATTGAAAAGTTGAGGAGGATAATGTAAAACATTTAATTTCCTTTTTTTATATTTCTTAAAGCTATTATCCTTACTGTTTGTAAGTAAATCTATAATTTAAAAAAAACAAAGTCGTTTTAATTTGGAATTGTCAAAAAAAACGAGTAACTTTACAACCCGCACGGCTCACAATGATGTGCGATATGGTTCACTGCAAAAATTGAAAAATAACATAAAATAAATTATCTTTACAAAAAATATTAACCCATTAAAATTACAAAAACTATGAAACTGAAAATTATTATTTTACTCGTTACAGGTATTTGTTTCTTCGGAGCATGTTCAACATCAACAAATGATAACGAACAAATAGCACATACTGCCATTGACGATACTATTGTTAAAACTGATACATCAAGTTTTGAGATGGATTCACTTTTAGATTATTTAGATGAATTAGAAAAAAACATGAAAAAAAGCCTAGATGATTCAGAGAAAAAACTAGAAGAATCAGAAAAAAAACTAGATGATGCAAAAAACAGAAGTGAAGCAATAAATGATTTGATAAATGGATTAGATACAACAAAAACAAACTAATAATAAACAAAACATTACATTTGACACAAACGATAAAACGATGAAAAAATTAAATCTTGGACATTCTGATTTTAAGGATATAATACAAAACAATAATTATTTTGTAGATAAATCTATGTTAATAGAAGAAGTATTAAATGCTCAGAAGGCTGTTTTGTTATTGCCTCGTCCTCGCAGGTTTGGTAAAACATTGAATTTGTCAATGTTAAAATACTTTTTTGATAAAAGCGAACCCGAAAATAAAGATTTATTTAAAGAGCTTAAAATCTGGCAAACAGGCGAAGATATAAGACAACACTGTTGTAAATACCCTGTAATATATTTAAGTTTTAAAGATGCAAAAGCAAATATTTGGGAAGATTGCTTTGAGTTGTTAATAAATAGTATAATAAAATCATATTCTAAACATGATTATTTATTAGATGGTAATATTTTAAAACCACATGAAAAAATTATTTATAATGATATTTTAACAGAAAAAGCAAGTAAAGTAAAGTTTCAAAATAGTTTGGAGTATTTAAGTGATTATCTGCACAGATATCACAAAGAAAAAGTAGTTATTTTAATTGACGAATATGACGCACCAATTCAAGCAGGATATAAAAACTTTTATGACGAAGTTGTTCCTTTTATGCGAAATTTATTGAGCGGAGCATTTAAAGATAATTCAAATCTGTATAAAGGAATTATTACAGGAATACTTAGAGTATCAAAAGAAAGTATTTTTTCGGGCTTAAATAATATTAGTGTTTATTCTATCCTTGACAATAAATTTTCTGATAAATTTGGCTTTACAGAAACCGAAATTAAACAAATTCTAACTGATTTTAATATAGATACAGAATATTCGCAAATTAAAAAATGGTATAACGGATATAGATTTGGTAAAACTTCTAATATTTATAATCCTTGGTCTATATTAAATTATGTTGTAGAGCCAAGTGCAGGATTTAAAACATTTTGGACTAATACAAGCTCAAACGAATTAATAAAAGAGCAAATAAAAAAGAAAAATGCAGTAAATATCAGAGCAGAAATACTAAAATTAATAAACGGAGAGACCATAAAAAAAGATTTAGAAGCAAATTTTGTTTTTCCTGATTTATCAACAAATACAGACTTATTATGGACATTGCTAACTTATAGCGGATATTTAACAACAAAAAAAGAAATATCAAGAAAAAAACACGAACTTATAATACCAAATTTTGAAATAAAAACAGTTTTCCAAGACACAATTTTAGAATGGTTAAAAAAAGATATTAAAATACTACAATCATTATTAGAAAATACAGCAAACTTTTTAATTACAAATCAAATAACAAAATTTGAAAAAGGATTTAAGAAAATTATCGGAGACACATTCAGTTATTATGATACGGCAAAAAACCATGAATACGTTTATCATTCCTATATTCTTGGTTTACTTGCTATAATTGGAGACGACTACATAATAAATTCAAACGGAGAAGGTGGCGAAGGCAGATATGATATTATGTTAATTCCTCACGATAAATCAAAAAACGGAGTTGTTATTGAAATAAAACAAATTGAAAAACAACAAGAAAATGAAAGCGATAATAATTTCATCAAACGAATTAACAAACAAATCAAATTAGCAACAAATCAAATTGATAGAAATAAATATTATAAAACACTTTTTGACAATAAAATAGAAATAGACAGAATAATTAAAATTCCAATTGTTTTTGCAGGAAAAGAACCATACATTATTCCAATGAAGACAAAATAAAAAAAGAACCATATCATTTTCTTGAATTTCATTGCCTTTTTTCATGGTGCAAAAATTTACAATTGTGCGTTAATTTGAACGATTGATTAAGGATTTACATTGTGCTGAAAAAGACAACGAGAATCAAGAAGTTACCGATAAAAAAAAACATATCAGCATCATTGTAGAGCATACGGGTTGTAAAATTTAGAGTAATTTCTACCTTTTTGATATGGTGCGTAATTACTCCCCCCTCAACTTTTCAATGTGAGCCTTTATTTTGAGTAAAACCATAAGGGGGATTCCTGAAAAACCTGACTATGAGAAAAATACAAAACAAGTTCAAATACAAAGCCGACCAAAAAGGAATTGTTACTCGCTACTTGCGTGAAAAAGAAAATTGGCAACCACATCTTACTAATAGTAAAAATTTTATTCTAAAATCTGCAAAAAATAAAGAAAAAAAAGTAGCAGTTGTTCTCGGAAGTGGCTGGTGGCTTGATGTTCCTGCAGAAGAACTGAGCAAAATATTTGAAACAGTTTATTTCGTAGATATTATTCACCCAAAGGAAATTGTGCATAAAGCAAGACAACTTACCAACATAAAATTTATTGAAACAGACATCACTGGGCAGACCCAAAATATTTTTGAACTCGTAAAAAATTACAAAAAAACAAAAATTAAAATAAATTTATTAAATTTGAAGCCCAAAACTATAAAATTTGGTTTGCCCGAAAACGTAACACCCGATTTTATTGTTTCAGTAAACCTTCTAAATCAGTTAGATATATTGATAACAAGCTATTTACAAAAACACAATATTTATACAGAACAAGAAATTAGCCAATTTCAAAAACTAATTCAACAACATCATATTGATAATTTACAAAAAGAAAAAACCTGTTTAATTACTGATTATAAAGAACTTAATTACGATACTAAAAATAATTTAACAGAGGAAAAACAACTTGTTTTTGTAGAATTTCCAAAAAGCAAATTTGAACAAGAATGGAAATGGAAATTTGACCTCAGCGGAAATTACAATAAAAATTCTCAAACAATATTTAAAGTTAAAGCTATTGATTTTTAAGAAGTAAATTAGATAGGAGGATATTAGGAAGGGGGTAAGGTGTTAATAATTTCATATTTCATCAAAAAAAGTTCCCCCAGTTTTTG
>JAOZQN010000888.1 GCA_029932195.1 Bacteroidales bacterium
AATACTTTGAAAAACGTTGTTTTTTTATAAATTGCATAAAACGTTTTTTTTGTAATAGCACCTGTAAGATACTCACAGTATGTAAATTAAGTAATTTCGCAGAATTTCAATGTATTGGTTATCAATGTGTTGGAGTTTTGCCATAAAACTATAACTATCTAATAATCCGATTGTTATGAAGGCGAAAACTTTAGTATTTAATTATTAAATCGTTAAATAAACGATAAATAATTGCACGAACTATTGAACACGATAACTCGAAAACTCAAAACTAACAACACGATAACTAATTTATAAAACCTCCACCAATTAGGTCGTTTCCGTCGTAGAATACAGCAGATTGTCCAGGAGCAAGCCCATAGACTGGCGACAAAAAGGTTGCCTCAATCTTATTTTCTCCAATAATTTTCATGTTACTAATTGCACCTTTATCTTTATATCTAATTTTAGTAATTACTTCCAAGTTATCTGGGATTTCTGAAATATTAGAAAATTTTTGTAAATTTACCTCCGAAATTATAACTTTTGATTGAGCTAATTCTTCTTTTTTCCCAAGTATAATTTCGTTTTTAGAAGCATCAATATTAAGCACATACAATGGGTGTGCTGCTGCTACCCCTAAACCCTTCCGTTGTCCAATTGTGTAAAAAGGAAAACCATTATGTTTGCCGAGAATTTTGCCATCTTTATCAACAAAATTACCTTCTTTTATCTTTTTTTCAACATCAGGAGTATTTTCTTTTATAAACTCCCGATAATCTGTATCTTTGATAAAACAAATATCATAACTCTCTTTTTTATTGCTTATATTATCAAAGCCAAGTTCTAATGCAAGTTTCTTTATATCAGGCTTTAAGTAGCCACCAAGTGGAAACAAAGTTCTCTTTAAATATTCCTGTGGAAGTCTCCACAAAAAATACGATTGGTCTTTCCAATCATCTGTTGCTTCTGTGATAAAACAACGACCATTTTCATTATTTATAACGGCATAATGTCCTGTTGCAATACGCTCACAATCAAACTCATCAGCATATTCAATTAGCGTTTTCCACTTAATTGCAGGATTGCAAACCACACACGGATTTGGTGTTCGTCCAAGCATATATTCATCAATAAAATGGGCAATAATTTTCTGCTTAAAATTTTCCTGAATATCTACAACATAATGCTTAAAGTTCAATTCGTCTGCAATTTGACGTGCATCATTGATATAATCTAAATTTGAACCCGTTTTGTCTTCCTTTTTTCCATCATAAGTTATAAAAGTTACACCTATAATTTCGTGTCCTTCTTCCTTTAAAAGGTGTGCAGCCATTGAACTATCAACGCCACCACTCATAGCCAGTAATACTCTCATTTTCAATTTGTAATTTAGTGTTTTTTTTATTATAGTTTTAAAAATGCAATTTTAATAAAATTTTATTAAGATAAAAATTCTTTTTTTATTTAAAATTTTAATATCTTTGTAAAATAATTAATCTAGTGGTAATAGAAAAACATACATATACAAAAGAAGAGATAAAACAGATGTTTGCAGAAATAGCTATTTCTCAAAAAGAAACAGCAATTTCTCAAAAAGAAACGGACAGGAGATGGAAAAAAACAGACATAAAATTTCAAAAATTAGAAATATTTTTAGATAAAATATGCAAACAACTTGGTAGTATTGGAGCAAACAACGGTGCTGTTGCTGAAGAGTATTT
>JAOZQN010000337.1 GCA_029932195.1 Bacteroidales bacterium
GAGGCAAGTCATTGATTACTAAATTTGTCCAACTTTACGTGGGTAGCCGATTTTTGTGAAAATTTATCTTGAAAAAATAAAATTTCATTAATGAGCTTGTGCGACTCCAATAGCACTACCTAATATTTTATCAAATTTTAAATACACCGATAACGAATTGTAATTTTGAAATGTATTATATTTAATTCCAATCAAGGGGTTAAGATTCCAAAATTTCAAAAAAAACCTATAAAATATCTTTTGGGATATAAAAAAGACGTGCCACATGGCACGTCTCTACATTTTTTGTGATATCCGTTTCTGTAATTTTTTAGATGCTATCCATTTCTACAATTTTTGCCAAAATGTCAGCATAAGGGATTAGCAAATATTTTTTGCCTTCAAATTTTACTTCTGTTCCCGTAAATTCTTTATACATAACATTATCTCCTACTGCTATTTCTGGATTTTTCAATATTATTAATTGCTGTTACTTTACCTATTTTTTGTTTTTCTTTGGCATTATCTGGTAAAATAATTCCACTTGCAGTTTTTGCTTCTTTCACATCTTCTGTTATGTCTATCAACACTTGTTGATTAATTGGTTGTAATTCTTTCATGATTTATTTATATTTTATTAAATTCCAAGAAGTTTATTTATTTTGGGTTTATCAAAACCTATGACTATTTGTCCGTTGATTTCTGTTTGTGGAACTCCCTGTTTTCCACTTTTTTTCACCATTGCCTCTGCGGCTTTTTGATCTTTAGAAACATCTATTTCTGTAAATCTTATATTTTTAAGTTTAAGATAATCTTTAACCCTATTGCACCAAGAACATGTTGGTGTAGAATAAACTACAACTCTTTTTTGTTGTTTATTTTCTCCATCTTTTGCTTCGGTTACAAACAAGTTATTTTTAAACAACGACTGAAAAAAATCTGGTGTATGACAGCCTTTCAAACTTTTGATAAAATTCTCCTTTTCAAATTCTAAAAGAGTAGGAACAGAAGTAATATTATATTTTACATGAATACCTCTAACTGTAAGAACATCTGCTGATAATATTTTTATTCCTTCTACTAAGTTTGTGTTTTTAAGGTTGTTATAGGCACAATTACTTTGTTCTGTCCCAGACTTATAAAGCAATAAATACGATTTTTTAGTATCTTTTATTTCAGAAATAAGTTCGGTGTGTGAATTTATTTTGGTAATTTTCATTTACTTAAGTTAAAAGTTTTAAAGTATAAAGTTAAAAGTAGTTTACTTAGCCTGATTAACTCGTAAAGTTCCTATTTATCAGGCGAAAACTAATTAAAAACTCAACACTTCCTTATAAATATTTTTCCACTGTTTTTTTAAGGAAGTGCTTTGGTTTCACCCCAACAATTCTTTGCACCTCTTTGCCACTTTTGAAAATTATTATTGTAGGAATACTACGAACATTATATTTTCCTGCTGTTTTTTGATTATCATCTACATTTAATTTTGCGACTTTTACATTATCTCCTATATCATCTGCAAGCTCGCTTACGATAGGTCCAAGTATTTTGCAGGGCTGGCACCAAGGTGCCCAAAAATCTACAATTGAAACTCCTACCTTTATTTTTAAATGGAAATTTTTATCATTAAATTGCTGTAATTTTTCGCTATCATCTTCGGGATTGTAATTGCCCATTTTCTTTTTAAAAGAATTAAACATTACCAGAAATAAACCGAGAATTACCAATATTATACTACCTGTTATTATTAGTGCTGTTGACATTTTTTATTAATTACTTATTATTATTATTATTTGATAAATGGTTGGAGTGTATAACATATTGAGGAGAGTTTGGTTGCAGGTTACACGTTACAGGTTTCGCAGTGCGATTATAAATTATGATTTATTATAATTATTTTTTGTTTTTTTCATAAGAACAAAACCATTTTTCTTTCGCCTTGCGAAACTTGCAACCTACAACTTGTAACACTCCCCCAATATGTTATAAACTCAAATGATTGTTGGCTATTAGTTATGGAATAACCAACAAAAAAATTATTTTACTCCTAATACTTCTACAATTGCTTCTACGTAACTTTCTTTTGGCATAGCTCCTGTGGACATTTCTGGTTCTAAGCCTTTTGGGCAAAATAATACCGACGGAATACTTTGAATTCCAAAAACAGATGATAATTCTTGTTCTTGATCAACATCTACTTTATAAAAAACAACTTTTCCTGCATATTCCTCTGCCAATTCGTCCATTATTGGTGCTACCATTTTACAAGGCTTACACCAGTCTGCATAAAAGTCTATTACACAGGGTAAATCTCCAAGATATTTCCAGTCTTCACCCGCATCGTAATTAAATACCAATTCTTTAAAATCGGCAGAATTCATTTGAATTACCTTGCCAGCCCCCTCTGCTACTACGTGGTTATTGTCCTCAGAATTATTATCTTCCGTTGTTACATCTTCTGTGTTAGCCTCTTCTGTATTTGTGTCTTCTTCGTGGTCTGTGTTATTTGTTGAATTACAACTACTAAAACTTACAACAGCTAATATTGCAATTGCTGTAAAAAGAGATGAAAAAATTTGTTTAAATTTCATGTTAAATTAATTAATTTGATTTATATTTTAATTAAATACTTACTTATAGTTAATTAATAAAAATTATGCCACAAGTATAGAAAAAATCATTTACATATCTATATTACTCATTATCAAAAAGAAAGATTTTTTTTAACGGAACAAAAAACACTGACAGTTTGTCTGTTTTTTAGGGATAGCAACTAAAGACTAAAGATTAAACACTTATTTTCTAATATTCAATATCTGTAAGAAAAAGTCCGCAAGCGGAAACGGATTGTCCTGCAGATGAGCGATTTTTAGTTTCAATTATTTGTCTAAAATCATCAAGATTAATTTTATTTCTGCCAACTTCTAAAAGAGTGCCAACAATTGCTCTCACCATATTTCGTAAAAACCGATTTGCTTTTATAGTAAAAATCAATTGATTATCTTTCTGTTTCCATTCGGCAAAATATATTTTACACAAGTTTGTTTTTGCACCAGAATTTAGTTTGGCAAAACTTGTAAAATCCTCATAATCAAACAGAATATTACAAGCCTCGTTCATCTTTTGCACATCTGGCAAATAGTAAAGGAAGGATGATAGATCGTTTAAAAATGGATTTTTGTAAAGATGAATATGATATTCATAGGTTCTACTTTTTGCATCAAAACGACTATGAAATTTTTCGGAAACCTTTTCAATCTTTTGGATAGAAATGTCTTTATGTAAAATTTTATTTAACCTGCTTACAAGTTTTGGTTTATCTAAAATTTCTTTTTCAACATCAAAATGTGCGATATAAAATTTTGCATGAACGGCAGTATCTGTCCTTCCCGCCCCTACAATTCTAATTTCTGTTCTCAAAATCATAGATATAACTCGCTCAATTTCACCTTGTATTGTTATCGCATTATTTTGCAATTGCCAACCATGAAATTCAGTTCCTTTATAACTTAATTGAATTAAATACCTTTTCATTTGAATATTTATCCTGTAGAGACGTGATTTATCACGTCTCGTGTAAATATATTGTGTTAATTTACAGAAGAAGATGTAATAAATCACGTCTCGTGTAAATATATTGTGTTAATTTACAGAAGAAGACGTGATTTATCACGTCTCTACATATACGATATGTTCTTTATTTATTTACTAAGTGGTTGTGCATAATTTTGGACATCTTTTTCGGTAATCTTATCGCTACCAAGAATTACAAGTCGCTCAATTACGTTTCTAAATTCACGGATATTTCCTGTCCAATTTATTTTTTGAAGCTCTTCAATGGCTTTTTTTGTAATTGACTTTTTAGGCATATTATATTCAGCAATAGACATTTGCAAGAAATAATCTGCAAGAATTGGAATATCTTCCTTTCGGTCGTTGAGAGAAGGAACATGGATAAGAATTACGCTCAAACGATGATAAAGGTCTTCACGAAAACGATTTTCTGTTATTTCTTTTTTCAGATTTTTATTGGTTGCGGCGAGCACTCTCACATTAACTTTTATTTCTTTGCTACTACCAACTCGTGAAATTTTATTTTCCTCCAAAACTCTAAGCACTTTTGCTTGTGCGGCAAGACTCATGTCTCCAATTTCGTCCAAAAATATAGTTCCGGTGTTAGCCAATTCAAATTTTCCATCTCGTTTTTTATGAGCCGAAGTAAAAGCACCTTTTTCGTGTCCAAAAAGCTCACTTTCAATTAGTTCAGACGGTATTGCAGCACAATTAACTTCAATAAAAGGGTTGTCTGCTCTATCGCTTTTTTCGTGTAACCATCTAGCTACAAGCTCCTTACCTGTTCCGTTTTCGCCAGTTATCATAACTCTTGCATCTGTTTGTGCTACACGGTCTATCATCTGCTTTATTTTTATAATTTCGGCAGAATCTCCAACCATCTCATAAGTTTTATTTATTTTTCGTTTGAGTTGTTTGGTTTCTTTCACTAATTCCTCTCGTTCTGTTGCATGTTTTAGGGTAACAAGTAACCTGTTGAGGTCTAATGGTTTTTCAATAAAATCGTAAGCTCCTTTTTTTAATGCTTCTACGGCAGTTTCTACTGTTCCGTGTCCAGTAATCATTATTACAGGAAGATAGCTATATTTTTCTTTTATTTTTTCCAAAACTTCCAGACCGTCCATTTTTGGCATTTTTATATCGCACAAAACAATTTCATATTTGTTTTTGTCAATCATATCTAAACCCTCGAAGCCATCTTTTGCAATATCTACATTGTGGTTTTCGTATTCCAAAATTTCTTTTAGAGTGCGTCTTATTCCGCTTGCGTCGTCAATAACTAATATTTTTGCCATAATTTTTATTGTTAAAAGTTTGTAAAGTTGTCAAGTTGAAAGTTATCAAGTTGTCAAGTTAAAGGTTCTAAAATAATATAAAAACTCTCAACTTGACAAACTTTCTTCTTGATAATTTTTTTACAAATATACAGTATTCTTTACAAAAAAAGAAAATTATCTTGTAAAAATAATTTTCTTTTTTGTTATGTTCAAGTCTTCAAGCTATTTGTTTATTTCTTAGCTCTTCTTTTAAAAATAAAATCTCCGCCTTCGTCTCCTGTTTTTTGAATTGTTCCATATTGCGGAATGTTGTCTCCATTATTTATAATTCCAGTCTTCATTGTAGAAAATAACTTCTCTGCTGGGAGATATTTTTTATCATTTTCATTTAATTTTTTGAGTAAATATTCTAAAAATATACTTTGGTCTGGAACTGTTTTTAGAGTTCCACTTGTAATTGCTTTTCTACTTGGCATTTCGTATAATTGTGCTACTTCTCTTGAATTATTTTCTATACTACGTGATTTAATTAAATTCCACGAAAAAAAAATGTTTTTTTATTTGCTGTTTGAGGAATTGCAAAAGAATCAATTTTTATTCCACTTTTATTGTTGTTAATATTTTTTATAGTCGCCGTCTAAATTATCATTTTTGGACAAATTTAATTTAAAACCTTTATTTTTATATTCTGTAATTTCTTGTTCTTGTTTATTCTCCTGTTTAATAATCATGTTTTCGTTTTGCAAATTACCGATTTTGAAAACCGAAATCAATTCTTTTAATTGCTCAGCTTGTGCCGATAATTCTTCCGCAGATGCAGACATTTCTTCGGCTGAGGATGAATTTTCGTTTGTTATTTCTGTCAGTTGTTGAACAGAAATATTGATATTTTCAACTCCACTTTGTTGTTCTTTTCCTGCGAGAATAATACTCCTTACAAGTTCAGCACTTTTTGTTATTTCAGGAATTATGCTTGCGAGTTTTTCACCAGCAGTTTTGGATAAGTTTTGTCCATTTTCGGATAATTCATTTATTTTATCAGAGGCATTTTTTGTGTTTACCGCAAGCTTTCTAATTTCTTGTGCTACAACAGCGAAGCCTTTGCCTACTTCTCCCGCTCTTGCGGCTTCTATCGACGCATTCAACGACAACATATTGGTTTGAAGTGCAATATCTGTAATTATAGAAATTTCTTTACTTATTTCGGAAACGGCGTTTATTGTTTGTGTAAATATTTCGTTATTCTCTTTCATGCTTTTTGCCGATTTTGTAGAAAATTCTCCTGTTGTTATGGCATTTTCAGTATTTGAGTTTATCATTGCAAGAATTTGTTCCATTGAAGTCGCAACTTCTTCTGTTGTTGCTGCTTGTTCATTTGCTCTTTCTGAAATTTTCTCAGAAGCTACGCTTAGTTGATTACTCGCATCTGAAACGGCTGTTGCTGTGTCGTTTATATTTAAAATTATGTCTTTAAAATTTGTGTTAATTTCGTTTATTGAGCTGTATAGTTCTCCTATTTCATCACTGCGTTTTTCTTGTATTTGGAAATCAATTTGTTTGTTAGATATTTTTTTCATTGCACTAACAACATTTGCGAGCGGGTTGGTAATTATTTGTCTGATTAAAAAATAAAATGCAAAACTAAATACAGATAACAATACACTTACAATAATTATCATTGTAATTCTCATTTTTGTTAAAAGCTGTTTTTCTTTTGATATATTGTGTTGATAGATAAGAGCAGCAACCTTTTCTCCTGAAAAATCGGTTATTATTTTCGAGGCGTAAACAAAACCATTGTGTTCAATATTTTTATTCTTTTCTATTAAATCGGTTAAAAATTCTTGCGATATTTCAGATTGTTTGTAATTATCTGAACTTGCTATTGAAAAAACATATTTGTCTTTGTCCAAAATATTATCTACTTTTATATTCGCAGATAAATCTTTGTCAAGAAGTTTTATTTTGTTTTTGAAAAGATATAATGCAAATTCTTCGTGTTCTGTTTCTTTTAACTTTTTTAGTAGATTTTTATAAGAAGACATGCATTCTACTGAGCCAATAAAGTCTCCATTTTTGTTCTTTATTGGAACAATTCCTCTGATAACAAGCCCCATCTTTCCTATTTCTATACCTGTAACTTCTTTTTTTGTTGTAGCAACTTTTGGCTACCCACGTAAAGTTGGAAACTTACACAATTTTAACATGTTTTCTAA
>JAOZQN010000889.1 GCA_029932195.1 Bacteroidales bacterium
TTTTTGTAATGTGTTCACAACCAGCTAATTACAACTCCGAAACTTCAGTTAATTATTAATTATTTTTACCTACTATAATTCGGAGCTTCTCTTGTAATAGCAACATCGTGAGGGTGGCTTTCGTTTATACCAGCGTTTGTTATTTTCACAAATTTCACTTTTTGTAGATCTGCGATGTTTTTTGTTCCGCAATAGCCCATTCCAGCTTTTAATCCACCCATAAGCTGGTAAAAAACTTCGCTCAAACTTCCTTTAAAAGGCACTCTTGATACAATTCCTTCGGGAACTAGTTTTGCAATATCGTCTTCAACATCTTGAAAATAACGGTCTTTTGAGCCATCTTTCATCGCTTCTACAGAACCCATTCCTCTGTATGACTTGAACTTACGTCCTTGATAAATAATGGTTGTTCCTGGCGACTCCTCTACGCCAGCAAACAGCGAGCCAGCCATAATTGAATCTGCACCAGCTGCAATTGCTTTCACAATATCGCCAGAATATCGTATTCCTCCATCAGCAATTATGGGTATTCCTGTGCCTTTGAGAGCTGCTGCAACATTATATATCGCAGATACTTGCGGAACTCCAACTCCTGCAATTATTCGTGTTGTGCAAATAGAACCTGGTCCAATTCCTACTTTTACGGCATCAGCCCCAGCTTTTACCAAATCTAATGCAGCTTCGGCAGTTGCAATATTTCCTACAACAACATCAATTTGATCCCCAAATGCCTTTTTTACTTGTTTCAAAACCTTGATAACTCCTGCACTATGACCATGTGCCGTGTCAATAATTACGGCATCAACACCTGCATATACCAAAGCTTCTACGCGTTGCATAGTGTCAAAAGTTACTCCCACAGCTGCGGCTACTCGGAGTTGTCCTTTACTGTTTTTATTGGCAAACGGGCGATCTTTTGCCTTGGTAATATCTTTGTAGGTTATAAGTCCGATGAGTGTGTTTTCGGAATCTACAACAGGTAACTTCTCTATTTTATGAGCTTGCAAAATCTTTGCAGCCGCCTCTAAATCAACACTTTGTGTTGTAGAAATGATATTTTCCTTGGTCATCACTTCGTCTATTAATTTGTCAGCTATTTCTTCAAAACGAAGGTCTCGGTTGGTAACAATTCCAATGAGTTTTTTGCTAGCATCAACAACAGGAATTCCTCCTATTTTGTAATCTTTCATTAGCTTATGTGCCTCACCAACAGTGCCATTTTTAGTAATAGTTATCGGTTCAATTATCATTCCATTTTCGGCACGCTTCACCTTTTTGACTTCACGAGCTTGTTTTTCTATACTCATATTTTTGTGAATCACTCCTATCCCACCCTCGCGGGCGATGGCTATTGCCAAACTGCTCTCTGTTACAGTGTCCATTGCGGCAGAAATTATTGGCATATTTAATCCAATGTTTTTAGAAAACATAGATTTCACATTTACTTCTCGTGGCAAAACTTCTGAATACAAAGGACTTAATAATAAATCATCAAAAGTTAAGGCTTCTTCGGTAATTTTGTTTTTGTAAAAAGACATTTCTATTTATTGTTAAATTGTTTTATTGTTAAGTTGTTTTTTTAGTTTTATTGACAAATATGAACCATTCATAATTTATTAATTTAAAGTAAATTATAAATTAAATAGCTGAAGTTTCGGAGTTTATAACATCTTAAATATCAAAAAGTTAAAAAATTAAA
>JAOZQN010000338.1 GCA_029932195.1 Bacteroidales bacterium
TTTGCGAAACTTGCAACCTGTAACTTGTAACACTCCCCCGATATGTTACACACTCCAATCATTTTAACTTTTTAATTCAAAAATATTATGAAAAAATTTATAATTATAGCAATAATTTTATTACCAATTAGTGTAAAATCGCAGAATTATTATTTTACACAAAACTCAAACTCCATGACTTTAAGTCCTTCATTTACAGGAATAAACAAAGATGGAGCAAGTTTAAATACTTCTGCCCGAAATTCCTTAATTAATAATTCGTATCTTACATATTTGCTTAGCTACGACCTTTTTATTGATAAAATAAATAGTGGTTTTGGCATCTATATTTTAAGAGACCAATTTGCAGGTTCGTCAATTGCTTCGTCTAATTATGTTTTAAATTATACTTATGAAGTAAAATTATCAGAAAAAATTTATTTCAGACCAGCACTAAATCTTTCGTATCAGAATAATTCTGTAGAATTTCAAAAATTAATTTTTAGAGACCAAATTAACAACGGCATTTATGATGGAAATACCACATCAATGAATCCAATACCTTGGAGTTCAACACCTATTTTAGATATGGCTACATCGGTTCTTTTTTATGGAAATAATTTTTGGACAGGAGCAAATGTAAATAGTTTATTTGGTTATAATCCACGAAATATGTTTCAGCCAAATTTATTTAATTACGATGGCTATTTTGCACCAAGATACAGTATATTTGGTGGTTACAAAATAATACTTGAAGAAAGTATAAATAACAGCTACGAAAAAAGTGTTATTTTTTCGGGAAACTATACCTCTCAGTATCAATTTAATATACTTGATTTTAGGACTTATTTTAATTGGAATATATTAACCGTTGGAACTGGAGCAAGAGTAGGAATAAATAATTTGCAAACAAATTCTAAACACGCCAATAAATTTAATTCCATTATTATTATTATTGGAAGTAATTACAAAAAACTAAAAATAGGTTATAGTTACGACCTGTATATCAACTCTTTCGGCTATCATGAAATAAGTTTAAAATATCAATTAAAATCTCGTAAAAAATAAATTTTCATAAAAAAAATGCAACTTTATTTTTGAAATAAATCTATTCCAATAAGTAGATTGACAATTTTAAATTTACGATTTACGATTGATTTACACTTGGTAATCAGGAGTAAACTAATTGTCAATTATCCATTTTAAATTGTCCATTTACTTACTTACAGACCTCTAAAATAAGTAATCAACATTAAAGCAAAGTGCCTGATTATTAAAGAATTAAAGATTTTACAGTAAAACTGGACGTTGCATTTTAACTCCATTAGAATCGCTTAAATAAAAAACTTCTACAAAACACTAAAAACAATCCAAACATAAGAACATAAATATACAATTTTCAGAAAAAATGAAGTTTAAAATTTAGAAAAAGTCAAAATTCACATATTTCATAAAAACAAAAGGTGTATGTCGTTAAATATCTGTGAATTACGAAAACGTCCAGTTTTTATGCTCTAATTTTAGAGGTCTGTACTTAAATGTTTATTCTTTTATTTTTAAGTTTTTTTAATTAAAATTAAGAAATCAAAATAATTTTAATTCAATAATAAATCTACCTTTGCAAAATCAAAAGATAAGGTGTAAACCAATCGTCAATCGTAAATTTAAAATCGTAAATATATTTAACATGAAAAAAACACTTTTTATAGCACTTGCTATTTTTATAGGATTTACTGCTTTTTCGCAAAAATACACAATTAGCGGATACGTAGAAGATGCCGAAACAGGAGAAAGATTAATTGGAGCAAATGTTTTTGATGCTAATATGCTCAAAAATGCCACATCTACAAATGTTTACGGTTATTATAGCCTTACCGTTCCAAAAACAGATATGATACTAACAGGTTCATTTGTAGGATATTCATCTTTGCAGAATGAATTTAAGCTTAATAAAGATACAGTAATTAATATCAAATTAGAGCCAAGCACAAAAATAGGAACGGTTGTGGTTTCGGGCAAGCGAAACAATGTGGAAAGTCCGCAAATGAGCACTATTGATGTGCCTTTGAAAACCATAAAAAACATGCCTGTTTTGCTTGGTGAAGTAGATATTATGAAAACTATCCAGCTACTTCCTGGTGTGCAGTCGGGGACGGAAGGCACGAGCGGAATTTATGTGCGTGGAGGCGGTCCAGACCAAAATCTAATCCTGCTTGACGGAGTGCCAGTTTATAATGTAAATCATTTATTCGGGTTTTTCTCGGTTTTTAACGCCGACGCGGTTAGCAACGTTACGCTTATAAAAGGAGGATTTCCAGCACGTTATGGAGGCAGACTTTCTTCAGTTATTGATATTAGAATGAAAGAAGGAAATATGCAAAAGTTTTCGGGTAATGTCTCTATCGGACTTATTTCTTCCAAATTTATGCTCGAAGGTCCTATTGTAAAAGGTAAAACGTCGTTTGCAGTCTCAGCTCGTCGCACTTATCTTGATGCTTTGGTAGCACCAGGAATGGCTCTGTATTCTAAATTTAATGAAAATGGTTTAGAAAATTTTATGGCTGGTTATTATTTTTATGATATGAATGCAAAAATAAATCATAAATTTTCGGATAAAAGTCGTTTATATTTAAGTGTTTACGGAGGTAATGATAAAGCATACACAAACATAAAAGAAGAAGGAGAGAACAGTTCATTTCAGACAAAATTTAACTTAAATTGGGGAAATGTAATCACTGCATTGCGTTGGAACTATGTGCTTTCGCCAAAACTTTTTATGAATACTACGGCAACATATAGTCGTTTTAATTTTGCTACCAAAATGGAATATTCCGATACTTGGTATGATGGTGATAAAAAATATGAAGACGAATTTAAAATGGGATATTCATCTGGTATTTACGATGTTGGGACAAAAATAGATTTTGATTACAACCCAAATCCAAGCAATAAAATTAGGTTTGGTGCAGGTGGAACTTTTCATACTTTTAGACCAGGAGTAACAGCAATGAGCATGTCGGGCGACTACGATAATATTGACACAACCTACGGAAGTAGCGATTTATATGCAAGAGAATACGCTATTTATTTGGAAGACGAAATTAGACTTGGCTCTCGTATAAAAGTTAATGTTGGTGGAAATTTGTCGTTTTTTAATGTTAGAGATACAACCTATTTTTCGCCAGAGCCGAGAATTTCTGCACGTTTGCTTATTACTAAAAACTGGTCGGTAAAAGCTGCATATTCCGAAATGCAACAAAATTTGCATTTCTTAACAAGCTCCACAATTGGCTTGCCAACAGACCTTTGGCTTCCTGCAACAGATATTCTTGCTCCACAACATTCCACTCAATACGCCGCAGGAACGGTTATAAGAATTACTCCTAAAATAGATTTAACTATTGAAGGTTTTTATAAAGAAATGACCAATTTAATTGAATATAAAGAAGGCGAAAGTATGTTTGCAAGCATGGAAGACGGCGAATCTGCTGGCGAAGTTTGGGAGCAAAAAGTAGAGCAAGGAGACGGTTTGGCTTACGGTGGCGAAGTTTTGCTCAAAAAAGACATCGGTAAACTCAACGGCTGGATTGGTTACACCCTTTCGTGGACTAACAGAACTTTTGAAAATATAGCTTTCGGCGAAACTTTTCCTTACAGATACGACCGCCGACACGACATCAGTATTGTTATGATGTATAAATTTAACGATAGAATTGACGTAGGAGCAACTTGGGTTTATGGAACAGGAAATGCTGTTACTCTTGCTCAACAAAGATACGTTTCTAATAATGGTGTAAATAATTATATCCAATATTACAACGAAGACTGGGGTAATGAACTACAAACGGTTGAATACTACGGCAAAAGAAATAATTACAGACTGCCGGCATATCACCGTTTGGACTTGGGGATTAATTTTACCAAACAACGAAAACGTGGAGTAGGGACGTGGAGTTTTAGTGTGTATAATGCTTATAATCACCAAAATCCATTCTTTGTGCAGTTCGAGAGGAATTGGAGAAAGGACAACAAAAGAGAACTTATACAATACAGCATTTTTCCAATAATTCCTTCGGTAAGTTATAGTTTTAAATTTTAAATAAAAACAGCCCACCCCAGCCCTCCCAAAAGGAGGGAGGTTAAAAGCTCCCTCCCTTTGGGAGGGCTGGGCTACAACAAAATAAATCATGAAAAAAACATTTTTAATTTTTATAGCAATAATTTTCGTATTAAGCTCTTGCAAAAAAACGCTTGATTTAAGTATTACCGATGCCGAGAAAAAGATAGTTATAAATGGAATTTTGTATCCCGATAGCATTGTGAGAGTGAATATTAGCAGAAGCCTTGGCGTGTTGGAAGAGGATTCTACTGAGTTTCAGTTTTTGAATAAAGCAACTGCCAAATTATACGAAAACGATAATTATATTGAAACTCTCGTTTTTGATAGTCTCGGATTTTATCATTCTACAATAATTCCCGACCTTACAAAAAAATATAAGTTAGAAGTAGAATCCGAGGGGATAGAAAAAGCAATTGGCAGAGTTGAATTTATAAAATCTGTGCCTTTCACAATTACTGATGTAGAATCTTTTGTAATAGATAGCACTATTACTGTCTCTCGCACAAGTGATTGGAACGAAGAGTTTGAGCCTTACGATACAACATTTCAATATGCAAATGTAAATTGTAAATTAAGTTTTGAAGACCCATTAGAAACCAATTTTTATGTAATTCAAGTATATAGTTACTGTTTTAATATGGGATATTTTGAAAGTTATGAAAATGGAGAATTTGTTTTAAGCGGATTTTATTTAAATAATGATAGCAAAATGCAAAAAATATATGCCAATTATTCAATTGAAAACAATAACACTTTAATCGAAAATTACACTTTTTATGGGGTAGATTATGATATTTTGCAAGACGATTTATTTAATGGGCAAACATTAAGTCTTAATTTAGATATTGACTTCACAACCTTTGATTTACAACCCGTTTACATAAAAATGTATTCAGTGCCAAAAAATTATATAGATTATTCAAAATCGGAAAATAAATATTGGCAAGCCAATGGAAATCCTTTTGCACAGCCAGTAAACGTATTTTCAAATATAGAAAATGGTTTTGGAATTTTTACTGCTTTTGGCTTGCATGAGCAAGTTATTACATTAAATTAAATTTGCAAACAATGAAAAAATCAATTTTAATAATATTATCTATAATTTTTGTTGCAACTTCTTGTCATAAAGTAATTGACCTTGATGTTTCAGATGCCGAAAAAAAGATAGTTATAAATGGAATTTTGTATCCCGATAGCATTGTGAGAGTGAATATTAGCAGAAGCCTTGGCGTGTTGGAAGAGGATTCTACTGAGTTTCAGTTTTTGAATAAAGCAACTGCCAAATTATACGAAAACGATAATTATATTGAAACTCTCGTTTTTGATAGTCTCGGATTTTATCATTCTACAATAATTCCCGACCTTACAAAAAAATATAAGTTAGAAGTAGAATCCGAGGGGATAGAAAAAGCTGTTGGTAGGATAGAATTAGTTAATCCAATAGAATTTGCAATTTCTGATATGGAATATTCGGTGGAAGAAATTACAGAAACAATTACAATGGACTACGAAAATTTTGAAGATGATTTTGAATCTTTTGACACTACATTTATACAAGTTTATTTTAATTGCAAATTTAACATCCCCGACCCTGCCGACCAAGAAAATTATTATGCCATTGTTGCCTACAGTTATAGTGCCGATATAGGTGAATTAATTGCATTTACTTACGATGAAAATAATGAAGAAGTTATTTACGATGGATTTTTTATGGAAGAAAGCGAAATGCAAGCTGTTCATGCTCATTATTATATAGAAAATAATTACACTTTTATTGAAAATTCATCTTTTTATGATAATGGTTTTCAAATACTAAAAGACAATTTATTCAGCGGACAAAATTTAAGTCTCAACATGAATATTTCCTTCAGAACCTTTGATTTACAACCAATTTACATGAAAATGTATTCTATTCCAAAAGATTATATAGATTATATAAAATCGGAAGAAAAATATTGGCAAGCACACGAAAACCCTTACACACAGCCAGTAAACGTGTTTTCAAATATAGAAAATGGTTTTGGAATTTTTACGGCTTTCGGTTTGCATGAGCAAATTATTACTTTGAATTAATTAGTTGTTAGTTACGCAAAGCGTTGTAAAACAACGAATAACCAACAACCAACAAACCAACAAACCAACAAACCAACATGAAAAAATCAATTTTAATTATAGTATCAATAATTGTAGCACAATTATCTTTTTCGCAAGATAGCACCAAGTTTGAAGTTTTGCTACGCATAAATCCGCAAGCGATAATAGACCCATATACTGCTACAATTCAGTCAGGTATAGAACTTCGGTTCAATAAAAAAATCGCATTAGAATTTGATTATGGACACCAGTTTAATAAATTTGAGCTATGGAAAAGTGAAGACCGTTATGCAAAAAAACAAAGTTATTATAAATTGAAGTTTGGAGTAAAATACTATCCACTAAATCTAAATTTATATAAAAATATTGATATGCTACCATATATTGGTCTTGCATATTTTTATATTCCTAATTACTATATAGTTACAGATGCTTGGTTTACAGATTCAGATGGCAGTCAATATACTTTTGATGCGGTAGATATTTTTAAAGAAACAAATATTGCAACCCTAAAACTTGGTGTAGAATATGTTATTTTCAAAAGATTAAATATAGATTTTAGTGGAGAAATTGGCTTGCGAAATGCAAGACTATCTCATTTATCTTATGTAAATAAAGTGGAAACTGATGAGTTTTATTGGACGGAATGGGGCTTTTTTGGTCCAAACAATAGGCATCCAATGGTTAGAAATTCACTGTATCTTGGCGTAAATTTAAAAATAGGATTTATTCCTTTTAAAATAAAGAGCCCACCCCAAACCTCCCAAAGGGAGGGGCTGGGCTAAGGTGTTAATAATTTGATATTTCATCAAAAAAAGTTCCCCCAGT
>JAOZQN010000339.1 GCA_029932195.1 Bacteroidales bacterium
TTGTATTTCTAACAATTTTATTATCACCGATTTAGAAAGTCAGAAACTTCAGTGATTAATATAATTAAAAATGAAAAAAAAACTACTATACATTATAATATTATTTGTTATTGTTAGTTATTTTAATAGTTCAGATGCCATTTCTCAAAGTTTGGATTACAAATCTACTATAAAATTTAACGCAGGCATGAGTATCACAGGAAACTGGATTAATTCTCTAAAAAACCCATTAATAAAAAAAAGTTTTGCTTTACCTGTTGGACAGCTATCTTATAACTATCACGCTGAAAAATGGATTGCTATTGGTGGTTCAGTAGGTTATCAATATTATGATTTTAATCTATTTCCTCTTGATAGTACGTCGAATAAAAGTTTTATCTCGGCAAACTTAGACAAACTAAATTTCATGATTCGTCCTACGTTTTACTATGTAAACCAAGAATCGTTAAATTTATATTCAGGTTTAGGGTTTGGAATAACTTTTTGGCGATTGAGTGTAGAAACAACAGAATTAAAACAATATGTAGAACGTATTTTACCACAAATGGTAAGTAATTTTGTTCTACCAAGAATACCACTTGCCGACAAATATAGTTTTTGGACATACATGTTTGCTACACAAATTACTTTACTTGGAATTGAGGGGTATTTTACCAATAATTTCGGGGCTAATGCGGAAATTGCTCTGGGTTCGCCGTATTTTTTGTCAGCAGGAATAAATTATAGATTTTAAATAATCTTTATTTTAAAATTGGCTTTTACATGATGTCTTTCTAATATCATGAGTTGCTAAAAAAAATGTACTTTTAAACTTTTAACTAACTATTGATAATGAATATTTATTTAAAAACTCAAATAACAACAATATTAACTATTGTTCTTTTATTCGTAAATATTACAGGTGTTTTTTCACAAGATGATAACAAGCTAGAAGAACAAAAAAGTATTGTATATCACTCTATGGAAAATGCTCTTGTAGAGCCAACTGATGTTTATCAACTAAACTTATTTTACCACAGGCTCACAGAACTTGATTCTAGAATTGGGGAAATGAAAAACTTAGAAGTTCTTTATCTGATGAGAAATAGCCTGAAAGAGCTACCAGTAGAAATTGGACAACTAACAAATCTTATTACTTTAAAATTAGATAATAATAGATTAAAGTCGTTGCCAAATGAAATTACAAACCTCACAAAATTAGAAAGTTTATATGCTTCAAATAATCAATTAAAAACTTTGCCAGCAAATATTGGTAAAATGCAAAACTTGGAAAGATTATTACTTTTTAATAATCAACTAAAAGAAGTGCCAAGTTCAATAGGGCAACTTACAAACCTAAAACTCTTAAATTTAAGCAATAATTATCTAACATCTTTACCAAAAGAAATTACGAATCTTAAAAATCTGGAAACACTTATCCTCTCAGACAACATGCTGGATTTAGAAACAAAAAAAATGATTATTATGGAAATGCCAAATACAAATGTAATCTGGTAATTTCAAACAACAAACAGTTATCACCAAACGGGCACTGATAGCTGTTTATTGTTTACTAATAACTTTTTATGAAGCGACTTTTTGACATATTTTTTTCTTTCTGGGGACTATTTTTTATACTCCCTTTTTTTATATTAATATCTTTACTAATAATTTTGGATAGCAAAGGTGGTATTTTTTATCAGCAAGTAAGAGTTGGTAAAAACCAAAAAGATTTTAAATTACTAAAATTTAGAACAATGAAACCTGCTTCCGACAAGGCTGGTTTACTTACCGTTGGGAGCAAAGACAGTAGAATTACCAAAATTGGTTATTATTTAAGAAAGCTAAAAATAGACGAATTACCTCAGCTCATAAATGTATTGAAAGGCGACATGAGCATTGTAGGACCTCGCCCAGAAGTTAGAAAATATACCAATTTGTATTCAGGAGAACAACAAAAAGTCCTTCTAATAAAACCAGGTATAACTGATTATGCTTCAATAGATTATATTGATGAAAATAGGCTTCTTGGAGAGTCCAAAAATCCAGAAAAGACTTATATTGAAGAAATTATGCCGAAAAAATTAGAGCTAAATCTAAAATACATAAATGAAATTGGTATTATAACAGATTTTAAAATAATATTTAAAACAATTGCTAAAATTGTAAGTTCTTAAGTAATGAATAATTAATAATGAACAATGAATAATTTTGCAGACGCTTGAAATACAAGAATATGCAAAATATAGAAGTGTCGATTTTCTTTTTTATACTAAATTTAGATTTTAAGTATTTTTAAACACCAACAGGGTTTATCCGAAAACCTAATTTACTTGAGTGCAATTAACTTTAAGTAATTATTTTAACAGTTCAAGAACCTGATTAGCATAGTTCTCCAAACTTGGGTCTCTTGCTCCCATCAATAAAATAATATCACCTTCTTGCAGAGTATTTTTTATTTTATCTGGAAATAAATCTCTGTTTTCTACAAAAAAAGCATTTTTACCATTATTTTTAATCTCTCTAATAAGGTCGTTTGCCGAAATGTTTTTATTAACCGTGCCTCCTGCATAATATATTTCCGACATATAAATATGGTCGTTGGCTCGCAAAGATTTAGTTATTTCTACAATAAATTCGTTTTTCAGAAATAAAGTAGGCGTAAATCCGTGTGGCTGAAACCATGCAACAACCCGCTTACTAATAGACTGACAAGCAGTTATTGCCGCCGAAATTTTGGCAGGATTATGTGCATAATCATCAATTAAAATGAACTTTTGATTTTCCTCCAAAACTTGTAATCGCCGATAAATTCCTTCGTAATTAATTAGAGCCCTGCTAATTGTGTGCATATCAACGCCAATATAATTAGCGACAGCAATTGCCGATAGGGCATTTTCCATATTGTGCTTGCCAATTGTAGGAATTTCAAAATCAATATTCTTTATTTTAAATGAAATTTTAAAACCAATTTGCTTAAAATGAGTGCCACAATATTTTGCCAAATTATTTGTTCCAAAATTATAATTTTCACCCGAAGCATATTTCAGAACCTCCTCTTGTTTTGTGTTTACAATTAATTTATCTTTGGTATTATTTTTAAAAATTTTAAAAATTTCGTATAGCTCGGAAAGAGTTTTGTGGTCTTTATCAATATTTAGGATAACTCCAATTTCGGGTTTGTAATTCACCAGCGAGCCGTCGGATTCGTCGGCTTCAATAATGAGCCACTCCCCTGCCCCAGCAAAAGCATTTCCTATTTTGCCGTTTTTTTGCAAGGCAACTAGCCCCGCTCCACTAATAAACGATGGCGACATATTTGCCTGCTCCAAAATATGATAAAGCATTGCTACTGTGGTAGATTTGCCCGAAGTTCCCGAAATAGCAACTGTTTTTTTGCTCTCCGTTATTGCCTGCAACATTTTTGCTCGGTGAACAGTTTGCAAACCCATTTCTTTTGCCTGCTTAAACTCTGCAACTTTGTTTTCTATTGCCGTAGAAACGACAACTATATCAATATCAGGACTTAAACCACTACCATCTTGTTTAAAACATTTTATATTTTCGACTTCTAATTGTTTTTTAGTAATATTCTCATTATCAGCATTAAAAACTCTATCTGAGCCAGAAACAGTTTTTCCAATATTTGCTAAGTATTGTGCAATTGCACTCATGCCAACTCCCGCTACTCCTATAAAAAAGAATGAATTATATGATAATATATTTTGATTTTTCATTGTTAAAATATTATTTTTTGGTTGCCCATACAACATTGAATAGTTCTAATTAGCAGTGTAATACGTTTTCAAGTGGCTACGCCACGTTGGAAAGTATTGAGTAAAAAAATTAGTAGTTAAATATTATCATTATAAAAATCTATCAGAGATTTTGAGATAGATAGGTTATCAAAATTTTGAGAGATAAAACTATTTGCATTTATTCCTATTTGTAAGAATGTTTTTTTATCTTTAAAAATAGATATTATTCCGTCCGAAAAATCTTTTATTTCATTGGCTATTAGAATATTATATTTGTGCGTAGCAGGAATTCCCTCTGCACCAATTGATGTGGAAATAATTGTTTTCCCGAGTGCCATTCCTTCCACAATCTTGATTCTCATACCACTACCCGAAAGAAGCGGAACAACCATAAGGGCTTTTGAATTAATAAAATCGGTTGCACTTTCCACTTCGCCACTAAATATTACATTTGTTTTTTTGATTTTTTCCACAAACCAGGCTGGAGCATTTCTGCCAGCTATATAAAATTTCAAATCGGGCATTTTTGCCAAAATATCCGACCAGCAATTATCTAAAAACCACAAAATTCCCTCCTGATTTGGAGACCAATCCAAAGCCCCAAGATGACATATTGAAGGAAAATTGATGTTTTCGTAATTTGGTTGTAAATTATCAATTTCGTAGCCCGTAGGAGTTGTATGACTTTTTTGAGTGTTGCCAAGTTGATTTAATTTTTCGCCATCTCGCTCTGTTATAGGAACTAACAAGTCGTATTTATTTATCATACCAACCTCCATTTTTTCTATTCGTGAAGTTAATATTTTTATATATTGTTTTTTCAAAAAGTTAGTTTGCTGTGCAAGAGTTCTTTGCCAAATTTCATGCTCTACATTATGCGAACGCAAAGATATTTTAGCTTTTGAATATTTCCTAATTATAGAAATATAAGGGGTTAAATATAAGCCTTCTAATTGGATAATATCAAATTTATTTTCCTCTAATTCTTTAATAATTTTAGCTTCAAATTTATTGCAAATAAACCGTTCTGCATTGTATGGCATTTTTGAAAAGAACAAATTTTTAATAGCCGCAACAGGTTTTATTTTTGTGTCTATATAACTATCAATAAATTTTATCTTTGATTTTAAATCATCAGGAATTTTATCAATGTCGCAATAATGTTTTGAAGTATTGAGAGTTAGCAAAGTTATTTTTGCATATTCCGACAAACCTTTTGCAAGGTTCAAAGTAGCAATAGATCCACCATCTTTGGGTGGATAAGGAACTTTATTTGAGAGAATTAATATATTCATGTGTGATTTTTTCTGAATGAAGTCAAATTGCAGATTAGATGTTACAAGTTCCGCAAAGCGATTATAAGTTATTGAATTACAAAAATAGAAATAAAATTAAAATTGAAAAAAATATTGACATTTTTCATATTAATCAAAAGTAGTTTACACTTTTTTTTTGTATATTATACTGTTAATCAAGCATCCGCAAAATTATTCATTATTCATCGTTCATTATTCATTACCTTATTAATCTTTTTTTTTCTTATATTAATAAATATTTCTACCTTTGTTCTTACAAAATTTGAAAATAAACACACTAAAAACATAAGGAGTTAAAAGTTTTAAAGTATAAAGTTTTTCTATTTTTAAAATATATATTATACTAAAAAAGGTTTATTTTTTTATTATGTTGTATATTAATTGATTACAAAATACAAAAAGTGAAAATTTTTAACCTAATTCAGTATAGTTTAGTTAAAAAACTTGAGAACTTGACAACTTGATAATTTGATAACTTAACAACTTGATAACTTAACAACTTGATAACTTAACAACTTGATAACTTGATAATTTGATAATTTGATAACTTAACAACTTGATAACTTGATAACTTAACAACTCCTTACTAAAAACCGAAAAGACATGAACAAAAAGAAATTAACACAAGTGCTTGTAGCAGCAGGAATTATTTTGCTAATTGTGGTAACACTAAGCACAGCGACGTTTATCATCATTCAGCCCGGAGAGCGGGGAGTAATTTTCCGACCTTGGACATCTGGTTTGGATAAAGATAATATTTTTGTGGAAGGAGTCCACATTGTTGCCCCTTGGAACACAATGGAAGTATATGATGTAAAAGAACATGCAGTTGAATTTAGCAATGAAGCATCTGATAGTGAGGCTTCTACATTTGGAACTTTAGATGTTTTGGATAAAAATGGACTAACAATAGAAGTTGAAATAACTGTCAGATTTTTTCCAATCTATAAACAAATAGGATATATTCACGAACAATTTGGACGAACTTATGAAAGAAAACTTGTAATTCCAGAAGTCCGTTCGGCTGTTAGAAAAATAATGGGTAAATATACGGCAGAAGAAATATATTCTACTAAACGACAGGAACTTGAAGAGCAGATTGTTTCTGAAACTGGTGCAGTATTAGAAAAAAATAATATAAAAATGACAGCTCTACTAATTCGTTCTATCGTTATTCCTCAAAATTTAAAAAATGCAATTGAAGCCAAACAAACCAAACAACAAGAGGCACTTGCTTTAGATTATGATATTCAAAAAGCGGAAAAAGAAAAAGAACGAAAAATAAAAGAGGCAGAAGGTATTGCTGGTTACAACACTATTATTAATGCCTCAATGACCGACAAAGTTATTACCTATGAGGGTATTAGAGCAACATTGGAATTAGCAAAATCACCAAATGCAAAAGTAATTGTTATTGGTGGAGGCGACAACGGTTTGCCTATTATATTAAATAATAATTAGTAAAGTAATGAACAATGAATAATTAATAATGAATAATTTTGGCGTTTTTGTTTATTCAGCTATTTAAGTATAAAGTTATACACACCTGAGAAGTCGGGAAAACTTTTTAGACAGATATTAATTTATTGATTAATAGGACATTAAATAAAATAGAGTTAATTATACTTTTGCCTGATAATCAGACTATTAATAATTACAAGAAAAGTTTTCCCGACTTTTCAGTACACACTTGATTTTATAGATAATGTGAGATATTTAAAAACAATAATTTCAAGAACAAACAGAATAATTATAAATTTCCTTAAATCCGCAAGTCTTTTTATAGATAATTGAGTTTTAATCATTAAAATTAAAAGAATTTACTCTACATGATGTTTTTTTTATTTGATAAAAAAATATAAAATTTGATAAAAAACAATTTAATAAAGACGTTGCATGCAACGTCTCTACAACCTTC
>JAOZQN010000890.1 GCA_029932195.1 Bacteroidales bacterium
ATCAAAATAAATATCCTGTAATAAATATTTCGCTAAAAGATATTGATGAAACAAACTGGAACGATTGCCTTGAAAGTTTTAAAACTACAATATCTAAATTGTATAAACAACACAATTATTTATTAAAATCAGATAAACTTAGTGATTATGAAAAAGAAATTTTTGAGAGTATCATAAAAGAAACAGCAAAAGATAAATTTTATAAATTAAGCCTTCAAGATTTAAGTGAATATTTCAAAATACATTATGACAAAAAGGTAATTATTCTTGTAGACGAATACGATACGCCGATAATAAACGGATTTTATTATACAAACAAAAATAAAAAAAATGAGAATATTACTTATTATGAAAATGTAATCAGTTTTATGCGAACATTTCTTGGCAAAGCATTTAAAGGAAACGATGATAATTTGAAAAAAGGACTTTTAACAGGTGTAATGAGAGTAGGACGAGAAAGTATTTTTTCTAAATGGAATAATTTTGAAGTTTATGGAATAACAATGCCACATTTTGCTGATAAATTCGGATTTACAAAAAGCGAAACAGAAAAATTATTAACTTATTTTAATTTACAAGATGAAATTAAAAATCTTGCAAAATGGTATGACGGTTATAAATTTTATAATATTTCTCAAATTTATAATCCTTGGTCAATAGTAAGTTATGTTTTAAATAAAGAAGCCGGTTATAGACCCTACTGGGTAAACACAGGTAGCGATGTGCTAATTAGAGATAGAATACTTCAACCGGATTTAGATAAAACCTACAAAACTCTACAAAAACTCATTTCAGGAGAAAGCATAATAAAAGAAATAGAAGATAATTTTGTTTTTTCTGATTTTGAAACAGACCGCGAATTATTGTGGACTTTATTGACTTATAGCGGTTATCTAACACAAGTAAGACATATAGAATTAGAAACGTACGAGCTAAAAATTCCAAATTTTGAAATAAAAGGTATTTTTAAAAAAATTATAATAAAATGGCTGACAAATAAAATAAAATTTCGCAAAGACTTATTAATTTCTACATCAAAAAACTTAATCAATAATGAAATAAAAGAATTTGAAGTTGGATTTAAACAAATACTTGGAGACACTTTAAGTTATTTTGATACTGCATCAAATAAACAAGGCGAACAATTTTTTCACGTTTACACACTTGGATTGCTTGCCATTTTAAGTGATGATTATATAATCAGTTCAAACAGAGAAAGTGGAGAAGGACGATATGATATTGTTTTAATTCCACGCAACATAGATAGCAACGGAATAATAATTGAAATAAAACAAATTGAAAATCAACAAGAAAACGAAAAAAATAAAGATTTTATAGACAGAATAAATAACAAAATAGATGAAGCATTAGAGCAAATAGAACGAAAAAAATATTATAAAACTTTACTTGCTCATCGAATAGAATTAGATAAAATAAAGAGAGTTCCAATTGTTTTTGCAGGAAAAGAACCATATATTACAAAATTGCCAACACGATGAAAAAAAAAAGCGTATATCATTTTCTTGCTCATCATTTGCTTTTTCAGTGTGCGGAATTGTGCATGGGTGCGTTGATTGATTGACATTTTACTTTCAATTGACATTGTGCCAAAAAGCAAACGATGGCAAGCAGTTACCGATATAAAAAGTGCGACCTGAGGGTCTATAAATAATTGACTAACAATG
>JAOZQN010000023.1 GCA_029932195.1 Bacteroidales bacterium
AGCTGTTTGTGTAATATTTATTGTGCTAATTTCCGAACATGTTGGGGGAATTACTCCTCCTGTATCGCCTGTAAGTATTTGTGTGTCTGGTGTTAGCTCGTATGCAAAATCATGTACAGTTGCAGTAAGGTCATTTGCTGCATTTGCTACGGTAGAAACTCTAATCCAACCAAAATGAGTGTTCGCTCCTATTTTAAATTTCACACCAAGAAATTTCTCTTCAACTGTTCCCATCCAATTACCAGCTGTTCCATTGGAGCCGGCACTGTAATACCAAAACCCTGCCATATCAACAGACCAGCCGTTAAATTCAAAGTTTTTATCTGCTGCAACGGCATAATTACTGTCCAGTGCAGCAGCATATCCGTCCAGCAATACAGAGTTGCTCTCAACACCACCCAAAAAACTCAAAGGGGGAACCATAGCTCGTATTGCGGTTGCTTGTGTTCCAATTGCTACTTGAAATGACATAATATTAACTTGCATATCAACTGTTGCGTCGTCGTTAAAATCAATAATAATTGATTCGCCTAACGAGTTAATTGTTTCGTCTTCAATATTGGTATAAACAATTTGTGCGTTTACCGATGCACCTGTAACAAGTAAAGCTCCTGCGGCTAATGAATATTTCATTAGTCTTTTCTGTAAAGAATTTTTCATAAAAATAATTTTAAGTGTTTATATTAAATAATAAATAAATTAACAATTAATAATTGACAATTAACAATAAGTTGCCGACTGAAAATAAGTATATTGCTACTTTTTTATTGTTAAAAAAATTCTTACGCACTACTTTATTATAAATAGTGGTAAAAAATTTATTGCAATATAAAAGTTTTTTTTTTAATAAAAAAATTATTTCTTTATTCTATACAATTTTTCATCAACAACAGAGGCAATTTTTTGGTAATCAGCGTCAATTCCTAAAAAATCTATTATTTTTTTTGCCTCTTTTTCAGGCTGTTGAATTAAATCTGAATGATTTACATATAAGATATCAACATTGTGATTTTTTGTAGCCCAAGATTGAACTTTTTTGATAGTTTTTGTAAATGATATTTTTAAATTTAGAGGTAAGGTATCTTCTTTTGCTTTTCCATTTCTTACCAACATTTTATGTTGCGACATTACTACTTCGTCAATATCGCGGTTCATAAAAATAATTTTGTATTGATATCTGGCTGGTAATTGTGGTAATAATTGAGCTATTATTTTTACTGTTTTATTTATTGAATTTTTCAACCATTTATTTTCTGTTGCAAGTTTTTTCACTAATTCGTATTCGTAGTATCCTTTTGGGTTATTTTCGTCAGGTTTTCTTTTGTTGTCTGTAAGAATTGGCAAACCAGCTTTTTCGAGCATTTGCATCATAAGTGAAGTGCCAGAACGAGGTAAACCAGACACAATGTAAATTGGATTTGTAAGTTCTTTTCTTTGTATGTTTCGAGGCTGAGCAATATTTAGACCTGTTTCAAATTCCTGTATAATTGTTTTTTCTTTTGTATTGCTATGAATTTTTCCGGTTTTAAAATAATCTTTCGTTTTTTGAGCTTCAATGGGGTTATTCAAATAATTTTCGTAAATATCAATTAGTAAATTCCGAGCTTTTCCAAGGCTTGGTGCCATTGTAAGACAAACCTTTAAGGCATTTTCAGCATTTTTTATTTCACCATATTTGAATAATGCTTCGCCAAGCACAAGATGAGCTAACGGATTGTTATATAATAAATTAACAGAATCAAGTGCAGATTCAATTGAACTTTCGTAATTATTTTTGTTCAAAAAGCCAATAGCCAAACCGTGAAATGCAACAGCATTTTCTGGGTCAATTTCGAGAACTTTTCTAAAACTTGCAATAGACTTGTCCCATTCACGTAATTTTAAATAGGCATTTCCTAATTTTATATATAATCCTCGGCTACGTGAAGCAACTTTTTCTATTTGTTGAAATATTGCGAGTGCTTTTTTTACTTCCCCCTTTGAAATACATATATCTGCTTGTATTAAATCTGCTTGTAATAAATCTCTGTAAATACGCCTGTTGGTAGTTAATTTTGTAGAGCGTTTGCGTTCATAATTTTCTTTTTCTTTTTCGCTTAAGTTTTCAGGCATTTTTTCCTGCTGAATCTTTTTTATATCTTCATTTGTTAAAATATTTTTCTTTTCTTTTTCAATATAAATATTTAGAATTTCTTCACATTTATCTATTTTATCAATAAATTTATAACATTCTACCAAACGAAATGCAAAACGATACTGGTCTGGCTCATTATTAAATAGTTTTTCGAGAATTGGTAATGCTTTTTGGTGCAGATAAGCTCCAATATATACTCTTGATAGATTGTAGTCTGCTTCTTTTATTGTTCGTTCTACATTTTCTTTCATATCATCGCTTGGCTCTTCTATATAACCCAGTTCTACAAGTTGTTTAAGGCTTTCTTGGGCATCGTAAGGGTCTTCCTGAAATTCTGTGGGAAGCATACCTGCTTCACCTTCAATGTCTTCCCACGAAGGAATTGTTTTTATTTCTTTTGGATTTTCAAAAGATTGAACAAGTGGAACTCCGTCCATATCTTCGCCAATAGGCAAATCATAAAGATATAATAATGTAGGAGTTATGTCAAGCAAAGTTGCTCCGAATATCTTATCGTCTTTTTTTATTCCAGGTCCTTTCATGCAAAAAATACCGTAATCTCTGTGCTGGTATGCTGGTCCTGCTGGTTCGTCGGGAATAACTTTTGGTCGCAAATGATCGGAATGGAATCCATGGTCTGAAACCAGAATTATAGTTGTGTCTTTGCCTGCAAGTTGCAAAAGCCTGCCAAGCATCATGTCGTGATAACGATAAGCTGCTGTTATTACATCTTTATATAACTCAAACATTTCATCGGGAGTACCTTGCATTTTTGGAGGGTGGAAATTCATAAAACCATGACTAAAATGGTCTATTGTGTCCAAGTACATTGCAAGAAAATCCCATTCTTGATTTTCGGCAATCCAAGTTGTAGCCGCATGGATACTTGATGATTCAGCAATATTTTTGGCTATATGAAACAAGCGTTTATCCTTGTCTTGGTCTATTTTTGCCGCTTTAGGAACAAAAGGTAAAAGATGTTCCTGTGTTAGTTCCGAAGGGTGGATTCTTAAATGTGCAAACAAACCTGTTAGTTCTGGAGGGTGAACAGCTCCTACTAGTAATGGAGTAGGTTTGTTATCATTCATTTTTTGAAAATGGTTTGAAACCATAATTCCATTTATCGGCTCTGCCGGATGTGAGGGCCACCAACCAACTGAATGTGTTTTATATCCTTTTTGTGTAAGAATATTCCATATAGCTTTCACTTTTCTTGATGTTGACGAAACTGGTCGCACACCAATTGTTTCGGGTATTGGTTCAGAGAAACCAAGTATTCCATGTTTATCGGGTCTCATTCCTGTTGAAATAGATGTCCAAAGCATTGGAGAAAAAGGTGGATCGAGTGTAGCCAGATTACCCATTACACCGTTATTTACAAGATAATTCATTGAAGGCATAATTCCTTCTTCCATTAATTTATTTATTATTTTCCAGTCAGCTCCATCCCAGCCAATTAAAAGAACTTTTCTTTTTTTCATCTTTTTTTTTATTTAACACGATATATTTTTACGTGTTTGTTGTTACTTAACATTACTTTTTTTTGCTTTTCTCCAAGCAATTAGACCTCTGTAGCCTAATGCTAACAGACCAAGTGAACCGTCTTTATTTACATTTATTATTTTTCCGTCTTCTGTATTAAAAACCTCATTCTTATCGTATAAATTTTTCAATATTTCTTTTGATTTTTTGTGAACTAATTTTTTATTATTCATTTTTTAGATTTTATAATATTTATGATTGGAGTTCGGTAGTGTAACAAACTGGTAGTTATTTTTGATGTTATTAAATTCCTACGGAATGTTAGTAAATCTTTTTACGATAAACACTTACTAATATCCCGCAGGGATTTAGTAACGTGGTGCATAACTACCAATTTACAACACTACCTGGAGTTCTACTAATTATAATTAAAAAAAGGCTAACAACCAGTGATATACAATTAAATTTTGGTTGCAAGCATTGATATTCTTCTCACTCTTGTACTTTCGTCGGTAAAAGATTGTTGGATAATTTTGAGTTTAAAAGTTTCTTTATTTTTTCGTCTAAAATTAATTATATTTTCTGATTGTTTTTCCGATTTTAATATTGCCAAACATTTTTGATATATTTTTCTGTCATTTTCAATAATAAAATCTTTTATACTTTCACCAATTATTTTGTCTGCATCTATTTGGAAAATTTTTAATGCTTTTTTATTTGCTTTAAGAACAATTCCTTCCGACGAAAGTTCTATTTGTATAAAATTATTATCAATATCTTGTTTTAGTGTATCAAATTTATTTTGAATTACGTCTATTTCTTGTCTTTCTTTCTTTATCTTTCTTTGCTCTTTTCTAATTCCTCGTGCCTCTCGGCTAATTTCTTTTACTTGAACTCTGAGTTGTTTTTCCAAATATTTATTTTCGGTAACATCAATTGCTATATTTAAAATTTTATTTACCTCTTTATTTTTACCCAGAATTGGTGTATAATTTTGCGAGAGCCAAATAGGTCGGTCTTCTACGGTTAGCGATTCTACAAATTTTTTGGATTTTCCCGACAATAGGTCGTCCCAAAACAGCTTATATTGACTACTATTGATATTCATAGAAGTAATATCTTTATGATTTTTACCAATAATTTTATCCTTTTTTTGTTTTAATACTTTTGCAAATTTATCATTAACATCAGTAATTTTTCCGTTGATATCAAGTTCTACAATTAATGCAGTAGATGTTATTGCTTTAACAATACTTTTCATCTCAATTTCTTTTGCATCACTGTCTTTTTTCAACTTTTCTAATTGTTGAATATTTTTTTGGAGTTCTATTTTTTGTGTCTCCATAAAAGACGATTGCTTTTGAGAATCCTTTAACAATTCTTCTGTTTTTTTTGTATTTCTTATCCCCGATATAGTTGAAGCAATATTTCCTGCAATATCTTCTATAAAATTTATATGATATTTTTCAAAATTATGCAAAGATGCTATTTCCATAATCCCAAGTATCTGATTATTAAAAAGTAAAGGCACAATTATCAAACTGTTTGGAATACTCTCTCCCAAAGTTGAGCTTATTTTCATATAATTTGGAGGAAGCTCTGTTATGTGTAAATATTTTTTTTCAATAACCACTCTACCAAGTAATCCAGAGTTTGCAGAGACTCTTTTTTCCACTATTTTTTTCCTATCGTAGGCATAACATGCAATCAAGTCTAAATATTTATTTCTATTCCTGTTGTTATCCAAAATAAAAAAGCCTCCTTGTGTAGCTCCCAAGTATTTTACAACATTGCTAATAACATCATAAGCTAAATCTTCCAATTCAGTATCTTGAAATCTTAAAATTTCTATAAATTTAGACAAACCTGCTGCTTTCCATTCTTCAATTTCTTTTTCTTTTTTGCGTATATTCTCTGTTTCTCTTGTTTTCTTTAGTTCATTTTTTAAATCAATTAAATTATTTTCAATATCATCATTTAGGTTTATTTGATTATAATCAAAATTAAAGTTGTGATTTTTCAAATTGTTTGTGAACTCTTTTAAATTAATTCTATTTTTTATAACTATATTCACATTATTGCGTAATTCACCAAGCTCATCATTTCTTCTTACATCTACTTGTTCAGGAATTTTTCCATTGGCAATAGATTTTAGAGACAAGCTAATTCTGTTAATCCTTTTTGTTAAAGAATTAATTATCAAATAAACAATTATTATAACAGAAAGACTTGATACTAAGACTGCTAATGTAATATTTATTTTAAGTTTATTTACCACTCTTAATAATTCTAGCTCATCATAAGTTGTTGCAATATAGTAGTTCACTCTGGGAATATATTTTACGTTCATATATTTCTGTTTGCCTTTTCTGTTTTCTGGCCACTTGTATTTAAAGTGTATAATTTCTTTTTTGTATTTTGCTGCTTTCATCTTTTTAAAGAAAGCAGTATTAGAAACATTTTCACCCCGAAGTCGTGGGTGAATAATCACATTTCCATCTTTATCTGCAATAAAAGGATAGCCCGTTTTGTAATAACTTTTGCTTCCAAAAAAACTAATAACCTCGTTGGAAAAGCCAATGTCGTATGCAACAGTTAGCATTCCTTTTATCTTTCCATTTATATAAATTGGTTTTGCCGACACTTTGTATATATTGTCAAAAATTTTCACTTCACCCGTAAAATTTTCGCCTTTTTCTATCGTATAAACTATTTTGGACGTATTTGGTAAATAAAAAATACGTCTTTCGTTCAAATTTTCAGGAATATTTGATGTGAGAAAAATATATCCATCAGGAATTTTTTGCATTATTGAAATATATGCACCTGTAATTACCTTTACTTGTTCTGTTAAAGACTCACTTCTAAAAATATTTTCAGAATTTAACTCCCACTCATTTATTTCTATATTTTGAGATTCTAAGCTACTAATATCTACTGCCTCAATTTTTATTTTCGTATTTTTTTCATTAACTTTGCCATATTGTTGATATATAAAATTTAAAGTTCTCAGAGCAATATTTATTCGCTTATTTTCTTTTTCTACTTGAGATTCAATAATACTATTTAGTTCTTTTATTTCATTTATCATCAAATTTTCGGTAGAAACAAGGATTTTATTCTTTTCAGATTGATAAAGAAACATACCAATAAAAAAGAAAACAACCACAAGTATAGTGCTAAAAAACAGGTTTAGCCGAGTATTTATATTTAAGTTTTTTACGAAATTCATTTTTCAAAAGTAAACAATTCTAATTATAACAAAAAATAAATTACTTAATTTTTTTTAAAAATATAAAAAAAAACATATTTTTACAATAAAAATATTAATTTTGTGCCGAGTTTTAGATTGTTAAAATTGTTGAATTGCTGAATTGCTGAATTGTTATATTGAATCTTTAATATTTTCACAATTTAACAATTCAACAATAAAGCATAAAATAATTATAACAAATTACAATTTATAATCGCATTGCGAAACATGTAACTTGCAACCAAACTCCCCCGATAGCAATAACTAAAAACAATGAAAAAAATAATTTTAATTACGAGTTTCTTTATCTTAATTAATTCTGTATATTCTCAAATAAGTGAGTATGGAGTTCCATTAAGTTTACAAGATACAACTCAAAAAAATGAAGTAATTACAGAGTTTAATTTCCACTTAGACGTTAAAGAAGCAATTAGTAAAGCTCAAAATGATTCTGCTTTTGTAATTGGAATTGGAGAAGAAACAGATATTGACTTCTTTACAAATTCAAATATTTTGCAAATAGATGAAAACAAGAAAATTTATTTATTAAAAATTCACGTATCTAATGCACATGCAGTTGGTCTTGAATTTTCCGATTTTTATATTCCTAAAAATTGTAATTTATTCATTTATAATGAAAATAAAACACAAATACTTGGTGCTTATACAGAAAATAACAATAATTTAAAAAAAGTTTTTGCAATACAACCTATTGAAGGAGAAACTATTATTTTAGAGTTTAATCAACTTGACACAATAATAGAAAAACCAATATTAAAAATATGTAGAATAAAAGAATATTTTAATGACCCGAATAATCCGAAAATTGTTGGTGCTTGTTTTGAAGATGTTCACTGTGTTTCAGATTTGGATATAGAACGGTCTGTTATAAAATGGGAATTTGTTGATACAGAAGATGGATTAACTTATGTCTGTTCTTGTGCATTAATTAATCAGGATGTTGAAAACAATGATATAAAACCTTATTTATTAACAGCAAAACATTGTGGAAAAAACGCACAACTTTCAACAGCTATTTTTTATTTTAATTATCAGCATCAAGATTGTGACTCAACTGGTGGAACAGAGATGTATACAATGGTAGGAGCAACGGAAATAGCTCGTGATTATTATCATGATATGTTTTTGATAGAATTAAACCAATTTCCTCCTCCTGATTATAATGTTTATCTTTCAGGCTGGGATAGAAAAAAAGCATCTAACATCTCCCAAGTAACAGGAATACATCATCCTCATGGAGATGAAAAAAGCATAGCATTAGGAACAAGACAAAAGAATATAAATCCTTATTTTTGGAGAGTAGAATGGGACTTAAATAACTCACCAACAGCTGGTGGTTCATCTGGTTCTCCTTTATTTGATACTGAAAATAATAGAATTATTGGCTGGCTGTCTTATGGCTTTTCTGAATGTAGTAATTTAGACGGTATTGATAGCTATGGAAAATTAAGAAAAGCATGGACAAATACTTCGGCAGACAAAAGACTTCATGATTGGTTAGACCCCAATGATAATGATAATAATTTTATAGATGGAAGAAATCCTTGTTTTGATTATTTGCTAATAGAAAATAGAACTTTCTTTTCTGCACAAGAGTTTTACCAACCTGAAAATAAAGTTGTAATACAAGCTGCTAACACAATTGAAACCAAAGGAAATGTTGTAATAACTTCTGGCTCTGATTATGTTTTTCAAGCAGGTGAAACAATAATTTTGGGACCTGGATTTTCTACGGAAGAGGGTTGCACTTTTTCTGCAAAAATTGTTCCAAGTCTTAACAATAAAAATATAAACAAAAGAAAAACAGACAGTTTAAGTATATATAAAATTGAACTTGAAGATTTAAACATAAACACCAGTCTTCAACAAATTAGAGCTTTCCCAAATCCCTTTTCAGAACAATCAACTATTGAATATACAATTTCAGAAGAGACTATTGTTAATATTGAAATTTATGACATTCAAGGAAATTTAAAATTAATTTTAATTGATAATTTAAAACATTTAGAAGGAGTTTATCAAATTGATTTAAACGTAAACTATTTACACAAGGAATATATTTTTGTGTTTTAAAAACAGATAAAAATACATCCACAAATAAATTAATAATAACAAAAAACAACAAATGAAAAAGGCATTAAAAATAATAATATTACTTCAAATTCTTTTATTAAGTTTTTCATGTAATAAAGAAGATATTAGCAAAGGTATTATAATCGATGATATTTATTTCGACAGTTGCATTTTACGAAGTATTGAAAAGAATACAGAAAGCGAGCAAATAATTACTTCCGACAGCCTTTATCAAAATTTATATCAAGATAATAAAGAAATGATTGAACAAATATGTCCAAATTTTGTTCTCCCAAATATTGATTTTGAACAATATACTTTACTCGGGAAATATATTTCTATTGGTGGGAAAATAAAATACTGTGAAAAAGAAGTAATAAAAGACAAAACAAATTCATGTTATACTTATAATTTAATAATACATACAAAAGATTTTAGAAAAATTGAAGCAACAAATATGTATTGGGTTTTAGTGCCAAAATTACCTGAAAATTACACAGTAACTTTTATTGTAACAGAAAAATAAATATTGCTATCATTTGCTCTTGTGACGAGATGTTACACACTCAAATTATTTTATAATAAATTAGCGACCTGTGCAATCAAAATTATGGTTGTAAAAAAAGAAGAAGAATATTCAATATTCAACATTCAATAATGAATATTCAAGTAAAAAAATAACACTATCAAAGTTTTTTTTATTGAATATTGAAGTTTTTACTATCGTAAAAATGTATTGAATATTCTTCTTTATAATTATAAATTTTTTTTTTGATTGCACAGGTGGATAAATTTGGTGTTTTTCATGAGTGTCAAGTTCAAGGCTTTTTTGAAATTTTAGAATTGAAGTTTACCTCTGTAAATGAGTATTTTAAAACTTCAAAAGTAATATGCCGTTAGTATCTTAATCCTGAAATCGACGTTTTTTTGGCATAATATTATTCAAAACTTCATAATTTCAAAACTTTTACAGCTTGTCTGGGTTAGGCTCTTGGCACTCGTGAAAAACACCATAAATTTCATCAAAAAAAAAATCAAATATGAAAACAAAAAAAATAGTTATCACAAATATTATCATTCTTATAATATTTTTTATAGTAAATTTGTTATTCCTCGAAATAGAAAAAAATATATCAGAAAGCACATCAGAAATATTGATGCTTTTTCCATATATTCTGTTATTCATTTCTTTAATAATATTTAATAAACCACAATTTTTTTTATTTAAAAATAAAATAAAAAAAATATTAATAAGAATACCTGTAATTTTAATATCTTTTTTTGTAATATATTTGACAATTTTTTTATTTAACTGGCATATATATTATCCAGTTATAGGTTTGCCTTAAGGAGTTAAAAAGTAGAAAGTTTAAGGTTCAAAATTCGGCTATCTACGTAAAGTTGGACAATCTTTTTATCAAACTTATTAACGTGCCGATAGGCATTTGGCAACGTGTTGCTCTGATAATTAGAGCTATTCAACGTTATGTGGGTAGTGAAAAAAAACAAAATATCAAATAGTATCTTTAATAAAACAATTAAAACAATATATAAAATGTCAAAAATAATAGCAATAGCAAATCAAAAAGGCGGCGTAGGAAAAACCACAACAGCTATAAACTTGGGAGCAAGTCTTGCCGTTTTAGAACAAAAAATTCTTGTTGTAGATGCAGATCCACAGGCAAATACAACTTCTGGTTTTGGTTTTGACCCTCAAAGTGTAGATAGTAGTATTTACGAATGTATTATAGATGGAACAAACCCAAAAGAAGCAATTATTAACACTAAAATAAAAGGACTTGATATAATTCCTTCGCATATAGACCTTGTGGGAGCAGAAATAGAAATGCTCAATATGAAGGAACGAGAATATATTTTTAAAAAAGTTCTCGGAATTGTTTACGAAGATTATGATTATATACTTATTGATTGTTCTCCATCTCTTGGATTGCTTACTTTAAATGCTTTAACAGCAGCCGACACGATAATAATTCCTGTTCAGTGCGAATATTTTGCACTCGAAGGACTCGGAAAACTTCTCAACACTGTAAAAATGATTCAAAATAATTTGAACAAAGAATTACAGATTGAAGGGTTTTTACTAACAATGTATGACTCTCGTTTACGACTTTCTAATCAGGTAGTTGAAGAAGTTAGAACACATTTTCAATCAATGGTTTTTGAAACAATAATACAACGAAACGTAAGACTTACAGAAGCCCCAAGTCATGGAGTTCCTGCAATTCTTTACGACGCAAAATCTACCGGAGCAATAAATTATTTGAATCTGGGGAAAGAACTAATTAAAAATAACGAAGAGAAAAAATAAATTTACGATTTTAGATTTACGATTGACTTACGCCAGAAAAGTTATTAAAAAATGTAGGTCAATTTAAAATCACAAATCAAAAATTGTAAATTGTAAATTAAAAAAATTATGGCAAAAAAAAGCAGACTCGGAAAAGGTCTTGGAGCACTTATAAGTGAGTCATCTACAATAAATACAAAATCGGTTCAAGAATCAATATCTAACGGAAATATTGCAGAAATAGATATTGATAAAATAGACATAAATCCATTTCAACCAAGATTAAAATTTGAAGAAGACGCATTAAACGATTTACGTGCTTCTATAAAAGAACTTGGTATTATTCAGCCAATTACATTACGAAAATTAAAAGATAATAAATTCCAACTAATTTCGGGAGAACGCAGACTGCGTGCTTCTAAAATGGCTGGGCTGAAAAAAATTCCTGCATTTATAAGAGAGGCAAACGACCAAGAAATGCTCGAATTTGCTCTCGTAGAAAATATCCAAAGAGAAGACCTCAATTCCATAGAAATAGCTATCACATACAAGCGACTGATGGACGAGTGCAAACTCACACAAGAAAAACTTAGCGAAAGAACCGCAAAAAGACGTTCTACCGTAGCTAACTATTTGAGACTTTTAACTTTATCGCCAGAAATACAAGCGGGTTTGCGTGCAAAAAAAATCACAATGGGACACGCAAGAGCATTAATCTCCGTAGAAGACCCACAAGAACAATTAAAGGTTTTTTATCAAGCCGTAAGTGGCGAATTATCAGTTAGAAAGACCGAAGAGATTGTTAAAGAAATAAATACGCCAAAATTTAAAAAAACAAAGAAAAATCCATATAAAGTTCTTGATAATAATTATAAATCGTTTCAATCAAATTTATCTGAAAAATTTAGTGCAAAAATAGACCTTAAAATCGCAAACAGCGGAAAAGGGAAGGGCAAATTGGTTATAAATTTTAAATCGGAAGAAGAGTTGCAAAAAATAATAGAAATGATGGGGAAGTAATTTGAACTGGAAAATAATTATACTAAATTATGGCAAACGAAAGAAAAACAGAACAAATAGTTCGCAAGCATTTTGAAAGATTTGCAAACGAAATTACTATTGAAGAACAAAGTTCTGATATTCCTAAAATAAATAAGCTTCTCAAAACTGCCTCTAAAAAAGGGAGTGGAAAAGGTTATCCTGAATTTATTATTTCCTTTAAGAATAATGCTGATTTATTGATAGTTATAGAATGTAAAGCAAATATTACCAAACATGAAAGCGAGAAGAAAAATAAATATTCCGATTTTGCTGTTGATGGAGTATTGATTTATGCCTCGTATTTATCCAAAGAATTTGATGTAATTGCAATTGCTGTGAGTGGTGAAATTGAAAATAATTTAAAAATTTCTCATTTTTTACAATTAAAAAATACAGAAACTGCTCATAATATTTTTAATGATGATACTTTTTTATCTGTAAATGATTATATAAAAGCATATAAAACAGATGAACGAAAATTTAATCAAGATTTTCAAAAATTGCTGAAATACTCAAGGAGTTTGAATGATAAATTACATTCTTATAAAGTTCCAGAATCGCAACGTAGTTTGCTGATTAGCGGGATTTTAATTGCTCTTACTGACTTGGCTTTTTCCAATTCTTATAAATATCAAAATCCAAAAGAACTTTCGGAAAATTTAATTATTACAATAAAAAATAAGCTCACAAGTATTCAAAATAAATATATTGAAAATATAATTTCAACATATTCTTTTATAAAAACTCATACAATATTATCAAAAAAAGAAAATATACTAAAAAATATTATTGATGAAATTGATACAGAAATAAATAATTTCATAAAAAACTATAAGTATTTTGATACACTTGGGCAATTTTACATAGAATTTTTGCGATATGCAAACAACGACAAAGGACTTGGAATAGTTCTTACTCCGCCACATATCACCGAACTTTTTACAGAAATAGCCAGCATTAATAAAGACAGCATAGTTTTAGACACTTGCACAGGAACGGGTGGTTTTCTTATTTCTGCAATGAAAAAGATGATTATTGATGCAGGTGGTGATAAGAATAAAGAATTAAAAATAAAATCGGAGCAAATTATTGGAGTAGAATTACAACACGATTTATTTTCGCTTTTGTGTTCAAATATGTTTATTCATGGCGATGGACGTAGCAATTTATTGAAAGGAAATTGTTTTGATGATAATATAAAAATAAGTGTAAAAAAACATAAGCCAAATGTAGGCTTTTTAAATCCACCTTATAAAACATCAAAAAACGACCCAGAAGAGTTAGAATTTATTTACAATAATTTAGAACAGCTTGAAAAAGGAGCTTTATGTGTTGCAATTATACCTTCAAGTTGTGCGTTGGCAGATAAAGGAACTGGTTTTGAAGCTAAAAAGAAATTGCTGAAAAATCATACTTTGGAAGCCGTTTTTTCTATGCCTAACGAATTGTTTTACAATTCAAATGTTAGCGTTTCTACTTGCGTTATGGTGTTTAGGGCTAAAGAAAAACATGCCGAAAAATTTAAAACTTATTTTGGTCTTTGGAAAGACGATAACTTTGTGAAAATCAAAAATATAGGACGAATAGACCTTCATAAAACATGGAGTAAAATTAAAGATAATTGGCTTAATAATTATAAAAATAGAGACGAAATAATTGGCGAAAGCATAAAAATAAATGTAAATGCAAAAGACGAGTGGCTTGCTGAAAATTATATAAAAATAAATTATCTTGAAACAAAAAAGTCTGATTTTCAGGAATTTATACGAAATTATACAGGAAATAGTTTTTTAATAAAAAAAATAGATTTTATTGATAAAAAACCTGCAAAAAAAAAGGATATATTTTTAAAAGATAGAAATTATAACTTCTTTAAACTTATAGATATTTATAATATTAAAAAAGGAGAACGACTGATAAAAAGTAAAAGAATAGAAGGCAAAATTCCACTTTTAACATCAAAATCTTTAAATAACGGAATAAGTGGTTTTATTGATTATGAACATTTTATTGAAAATAAATCTATATACTCTAAAAAAATAACGATAGATATGTTGGCAAATGTTTTTTATCATGGTTATAAATATTTTAGCGATGATAATATACATACACTTATAATTAAAGATAAATATGAAAATTTTGGAACTGAATTTGTATCTATTTTTATAGCAACTTTACTTCAAAAAATTGTTTTAAGATATAATTATGGTCGTCAAGTAAGATTAAAAAGGCTTGAAAATGAAACAATTATGCTTCCAGTAAATGACGATAATAAAATAGACTGGGAGTTTATGGAAAATTATATAAAATCATTAGATTATTCATCTTCTATATGAAAAAATATTTTATAATAATAATTTTTACGCTAATTTTTGCTACCAGTATTTTTGCACAGCAAGATACAATACGGCAAGAAGAAGGCTATTTTTTAGTAGATACTACTGACAACCAGGGCTATGCAAAAATAGATAGTTCAAATTATAAGAATCCAAAAATAGCAATGTATTTGTCTATGGCAATGCCTGGATTAGGACAAATTTATAACGAAAAATATTGGAAACTTCCCATAATTTACGGGCTTTTTGGTGGTGGAGGATATTATATATATGACCAAAATAAAGAATATCAAAAATTTTTGGATGGACTGGTTTTATATCAAGATCTTATATTAACAGATATTGAGGGCTATACAAAAGAACAATTAACTAAAAACAAAGACAAACATCGTAAAAACAGAGACTTAACTGCTTTTATTCTTATTGCTTTTTGGGGACTAAATATTATGGATGCTTATGTAGATGCCCATTTTTCTACTTTTGATATTAGTGATAATTTAAGCATGAAAATAGAATCAACAACTTTTAATTCACTCGTTTACGAGCCTTCACTTGGACTAAAACTTTCTTTTAAATTTTAAATAAATACCAAGTTCTAGCTTGGATTATACAAATACAATAATTGTTTAATCAAGCTAGAGCTTGCATAATCTATCAAAAATATAACAATATGAAAACAAAAACATTATCTTTCGTAATAATATTATTTATTACATTTGGACTGCAAAGTGCTTATTCTCAAAGTGATACTAATAAAATTTCAAGTGTAATAGATGCAGAAATAAAATCACAAACAATTTCGCATTTTGACAGCCTACTTTCTGTTTGGTATGTAAAAAAATCTATTTATAGCGATTCTACAATTGTGAATGTTAAAGGAGCAGACCACGATCTAGATATTGCCGACTCAGTTATAGTTGACCGATTAAACAAAATCGCCTCGCCAATTGAAATGACTTACAATCCGCAAGTTCGTTCGTGGATAGACATGTATCTCAAGCGAGGAAAATATATGATTCCAACATTCTTGAGCTTAGAAACATATTATTTCCCATTCTTCGAGCAACTCCTTGATGCAAACGACATGCCTTTGGAACTCAAATATTTACCAATAATTGAGTCGGCATTAAATCCAACAGCAGTTTCGCGGGCAGGAGCAACAGGATTGTGGCAATTTTTATATGGCACAGGAAAAATGTATGGTCTTGAAATTAATAGTTTTATAGACGAACGACGAGACCCTGTAAAATCAAGCTATGCCGCAGTTGCCTTTATGAGCGACCTTTACGATATGTATGGCGACTGGCAACTCGTTCTTGCTGCATACAATTGTGGACCAGGAAATGTGAACAAAGCAATGAGACGCTCTGGTGGAACAAATTTCTGGGAAATTTATGATTATTTACCAAAAGAAACAAGAGGTTATGTGCCTGCTTTTATCGCTGCAACCTATGTTATGACTTATGCCGAAGAACATAATTTTTACTCAGCAGAAATAAAAATGCCACTCCATACAGATACGATAATGATAAACGATACACTTCATTTATTTCAGGTGGCAGAGGTTTTGAATATACCAATTGAAAAAGTTAGAGACCTAAATCCTCAATACAAAAAAGATATTATTCCAGGACACATAAAACCTTATCCACTAAGACTTCCCATTGAAGAAACAATGGCATTTGTGCAATTTAGCGACTCAATTTATGCTTACAATGATAGCTTATTTTTTAAAAACCGAAAATATGTTTCACCTCCAAGTTATGTTGCCTCTTCTCGTGGAAACTACTCATACACAGAACCTACACCATGCGATGCTCCTAATTTAGCAGGAAAATCTAAGGTAATTTATACCGTAAAATCTGGTGACAATTTTGGCTTTATTGCAAATTGGTATAATGTAAGTGTTAATGACTTAAAATGTTGGAATGATAAAAATTCTAATAAATTAAGTATTGGCGAAAAAGTAACCGTCTATGTTTACACAAAAAAACTAAAATATTATCAAGGAATTGATAGAATGACTTTTGACCAAAAACAAAATAAAACAAGCACACAAACAGTTGCAAAAAGTAAAACTACTGGAAAACAATTAGACAAAAATTATATCTATTACACCATAAAATCAGGTGATAATATCCATACTATTGCCCAAAAATTTACTGGAGTTTCGGAAGGAGACATAAAAAGTATAAACCGCTTTTCTGATAGAGACGTAAGAACTTTGCAAATTGGACAGGTTATTAAAATAAAACGACGAGGATAATAAAAAGTTTTTAGTTTTAAGTGTTTAGTTTTTAATTAGCTTTCGCCTAGTAAAATGTGTTCTAACGAAAATAAATAGGAAAGTTATTGTTTAACAATTCTAAATAAAAAATTATAACAATGTTACTATATTTTAAAGTAAGTAATAGTCGCTCTTTTGAAAAAGAAGCAGAGCTTTCAATGATTTCTACAGAAGTTGATGAGAGTTCTACTAATTCAATATATAATAAAAAATATAATATAAATATATTAAAATTTGCTTCAATATTTGGAGCAAATGCTTCAGGGAAAAGTAATTTATTAAAAGCTCTTGCAGAAGCAACAATTATGATACAAGAAAGTCATACATATTCCAAAAATAAAACTAATCAGTTAAAATATTTTCCAAATAAAACAAATCTAAAAAACTTAAACGAACCTACTTTTTATAAAATTGGTTTTTTAATTAATAATAATCATTTTGAATATTCATTTAGTAATACTTCAGAACGGATTGAAAAAGAAACTTTAATAGAATTTAAAGAAAATGAAACCGAAATAATACATTTTAATAGGGTTTATATAAAAAAAAAGAACAGATATATTTGGACAGAAATGAGTAAACCTTTTAAGGATAAGTTTCATTTTATTGACCCTTTTATAAAAAAAGAAAATCTTTTCTTGTCGGTAGTCTCACAGCTATCAGAAAATAAAGAATATAAAATACAGATAGCTGATGATATTTATTCTTTTTTAGATGAAAGGATAAAAGGAGATATTGAATTAAAAAAATTATGGAAAAATGAAATATACTTAGTTTTAACGCAGATTTTAAAAACAAAACAAAAAGAAAAACTTTTAAAATTATTAGAACAAGCTGATTTTACAATCAAAGACATTATTAGAGAAAAAAAAATAGGTAATGAATCTTTTAAATTCTATACATTTCATTCTATTGAAAATGAAGATAAGAAAGAGTTAATTAAATATAACCTAGAGGAAGAGTCTACTGGAACTTTGCAATTTATTGCATGGGTAGGATATTTGTTATTTACTGAAAATAAAATACTTATTATAGATGAACTTGATAATCATATGCACCCACATTTAACAGAATATTTATTGTCTGTTTTTCAACAAAGAAATAGTCAATTAATTTTCACAACACACGATGTTAAGTTAATGAACAATCAGAATATATCGAATGACCAAAAATGGATTGTAGATAAAGATGAAATTGGAAATTCAAAAATATATCCATTATCTAACTATGATATTGATGATGATAAAATGATTGATAATGTTTATTTAGATGGATTTTTGGGAGGTATTCCAAGTATCAAAAATAATTAAATATGGCTGAAAAACCTGAAATAATTTTGGTAATTAGTGAAGATACTAAATCCTCAACTTTGTATTTACAAGATAAAATAAAAAGTTTGGGAATACCATATAAAATTAAACATAAAAAAATAACTAAATCATCTTTTGATGTAAAGGGTAGTTCGTATGGTTCTGACCCTAAATCTGTTGTTAGATATGCAATTGATGAAAAAAATAAATTTAATAAAAAGCAAAAAATAAAAAAATCATATCCATTTAGTAAAGTCTTCTGTGTAATGGACGTTGATAATCACGATACATTAGAGAAGGCTATTCAAATAATTGAAAAAGAAAATAAAAAAACAGAGTCCAAAATTATTCCAATAATTTCAAATGAGTGTTTTGAGGTATGGTATGTTTTACACTTTGAATATGCTACACGTGAGTTAAATAGAGAGCGAAAAAAGAACAAAAAAACAAAGAAATTTATAGCTAAAAATAATAATTTATCTAAACTTATAGAAAAACATCTTGATATAGAAAAATACAATAAAGCAGATAATATATTTCAAAAATTAAAAGATAATGGTGATGAGAATTTTGCTATTAAAAATGCAGAAAAACTAAATAAACATCATTTAGATATTAATACAAAATTAGAAAAAGAGATTTACAATTACAATCCTTCCACACAAGTCCATCGTTTGATAAAAGAAATTAATAGAATTGGAGACAAAAAAGAGTTTTTTGATTTTGAGAAATTAACAAAATTAGAATTAGCCGATTTTAATAAATTATATTCTGATATACCTTTTGTAAATAATATGTGGAAATTACTTTTTGAAGAGTATCAAACAGAGAACAATGAAAAACGAATTGAATTTTTAAAAGAAATTTTCAAAAAACCATACAATAGTTCGCCGTATATTAATAGTGAAAAAATCAGAACTTTTTTTAATGATAATTACAATTTTGAGAAAAAATGAAACTATCTATTGTAATTGTAAATTATAATGTAAAACATTTTATAGAGCAGTGCTTATATTCAGTGCGTGAAGCTATTAAAAATATTTCCGCAGAGGTTTGGGTTGTGGATAACAACTCTGTTGATGGCTCTTGCCAAATGATAAAAGAAAAATTTCCCGAAGTTTTACTTATAGAAAATAAAGATAATCCAGGATTCTCTATTGCTAATAATCAAGCAATTAGAAAATCTACGGGAGAATACGTTTTACTGCTCAACCCCGACACAATTGCCGAAGCAGACACTTTTGAAAAGGTAATAGAGTTTATGGACGCTCACCCAGAAGCAGGCGGTTTGGGTGTAAAAATGATTGATGGAAAAGGTAAATTTTTACCTGAATCAAAACGAGGCTTGCCAACTCCTGCTGTGTCTTTTTACAAAATTTTTGGACTGTCGTCAATATTTAGCAAATCAAAAATATTTTCCAAGTATCATCTCGGATATTTAGACAAAAATGAAACTCATGAAATAGAAATTCTGTCGGGAGCATTTATGTTTATGCGAAAAAAAACATTGGATAAAGTTGGTCTGCTTGACGAAAATTTCTTTATGTATGGTGAAGATATTGACCTGTCTTACAGGATAATAAAAGGCGGATATAAAAATTATTACTTCCCCGAAACAAGAATTGTTCACTACAAAGGTGAAAGCACAAAAAAAGGTAATATTAACTATGTTTTTGTGTTTTACAATGCAATGATAATTTTTGCAAAAAAACATTTTTCGCAAAAGAATGCAAAAATATTTTCATTTCTTATAAATCTTGCAATATATTTTAGAGCCTCAATTTCTATTGCAAAACGCTTTGCACAAGCAATTTATCTCCCACTTCTTGATGTATTAACACTTTTTGCTGGTTACTATTTTTTTGTCCCTTTTTGGGAACGAATGAAATTTAGTATGCTCGGAAACTATCCCGATTTATTTATGTTTGCAATAGTGCCTTCATATATTTTTATTTGGTTCATATCATTATATTATTCAGGTGCTTACGACAAACAAATTAAACTTTTTAATGTAATAAAAGGAATTTTTGCAGGCACAATTGTCATTTTATTAGCATATTCACTTTTGGACGAAAGTTTGAGGTTTTCTCGTTCATTGATATTTTTTGGAGCAGGATTTTCCTTGATAATTAGCTCTTTAATAAGATATTTTTTACACCTTATAAAATACAGTGATTACAAACTTGCAACAAATAAAAAGAAAAAAATTATTATTGTAGGAAGTTTGGAAGAAGGAAATAGAGTTAAAAATCTTTTAGAGCAAGTAGAAATAAACTTTAATTTTGAAGGTTTTGTTAATTTTTCTGAAAATATAAAAAATGAGAATTTTATTGGAAACCTTAATCAAATAAAAGAAATAATACAGATAAATAAAATTGATGAAATAATTTTTTGTTCAAAAGATATAGATTCACAAACAATTATAAATCATATGCTTTTGCTTGAAAATGTGAAAGTAAATTTTAAGATAGCTCCACCGAAAAGTGTTTCAATAATTGGAAGTAATTCCATTCACACGGCTGGTGATTTGTATGCTTTGGATTTTAATTCTATAACAAAACAAGAAAATATTAGGATAAAACGACTTACTGATGTTCTTTTTTCAATAAATTTTATTATTTTTAGCCCAATTATTATCTTTTTTGTGAAAAATAAACTAAATTTCGTAAAAAATAATTTTCTCGTGCTTGTAGGATATTATAGTTGGGTAGGGTATTCGCAAAAATTTATAAATCAGAACCTTCCAAAGATAAGAAAGGGAGTTTTAAACCCTGTTGATATCTATAAAAATAAAAATATATCCGAACCAGCAAAAGTGAAAATAAACGTAGTTTATGCCAAAAACTACCGAATAACAAGCGATATTAATATCATTTTTAAATCAATAAGAAAACTTGGTAGAAAAATAAAATGAAACTCGCAAAAATAACAATAGGACATTTAATAGGGAAAAAGTTTAACTATAATGGTTATACTCATATAGTTACATTAATAGGAGAACGGGAGGGTGCAAGTGAACTAGGAATAAAAGTAACAGAACAAAATATTGAGTGGATTTGGTTGCCAATGGAAAATGCGAACATAAAATCGATTAGTCCAAAAAAATTCCTGAAATATTTAGAAACAGTAAAAAAAATAACCTTAATTCCTAAAAATAATATCTATATCCACTGCTCGGCAGGAATTCACAGAACGGGCATGATAACTTATGGTGTTTACAGACTGCTTGGATACTCTGAAAATGAATCGCTTAATATTTTGCACGAACTAAGACCTGTTACAGAAGAAAATGTTGCAATAAAAAGAATTAAATTTGTGGAAAGAGTATTAGATAATAAAAACGAACTCAAGTAATTAGTATCTTAATCCTGAAAATCGTTGTTTTTTTGGCATAATATTATTCAAAACTTCATAATTTCAAAACTTCAAAACTTTTCCAGCTTGTCTGGGTTAGGTAAGTGTTTAATTTTAAGTGTTGAGTTTTTAATTAGCTTTCGCCTGATAAATAGCAATTTATAGAAAGCAAATCGGAAAATTCTAATAATAAATAATTTAGGTGTAAACCAAGGTGTTCAAAATTTGATGTTTTGCAAAAAAAGTTCATTCCATTTTTAATGTTTTTTTCATAACAACCACATTAATCTATTATACAGCAGTTTAACGAAAGTGATAATGCTTAACAATTTTCAAAAAGTGGAAAGAACTTTTAACTTTCAACTTTTTAGGTGAGAACCAATCGTAAATCGTAAATTTAAAATCGTAAATCTAACCACTATGAATTTAGAAAAATATTTTGAAAAATACAGAAATAATACCATTGGAAATAATGCGACTTTTGTTTCGCCTTATGGTGAGCAGAAAATAATTTATGCAGACTGGATTGCAAGTGGGCGACTTTATACTCCAATTGAGGAAAAAATGCAGAAGCAGTTTGGTCCAATGGTAGGAAATACACATTCCGAAGCCAGCGAAACTGGTGTTACAATGACTTATGCCTATCATCTTTCGCAACAAATTATAAAAGAGCATGTTAATGCCAGTAAAGATGATATTATTTTAACTGCTGGTTCGGGAATGACACGGCTTGTGAACAAATTACAACGAATACTTGGTTTGAAAGTTCCAGAAAGTACAGCTAATTTTTGCAAACTTGCCGACAAAAAAATTAAAGACTGTGCAGATAATTTGGGTAATGACAAACCGATTGTTTTTATAACCCACATGGAGCATCATTCTAATCATACTTCGTGGTTGGAAACCATTGCAGATGTGGTAGTTGTGCCTCCTTGTGATAACTTGCTTGTGAGTCCTGATAATTTGAAAATCCAACTTGAAAAATATAAAGATAGAACTTATAAAATAGGTTCATTTTCAGCAGGATCTAATGTTACTGGCATAATTCCTCCTTATAAGGAATTATGCCGTTTGATGCACCAATACGAAGGTTTGTGTTTTTTGGATTTTGCAGCAACTGCCCCTTACAACAATATTGATATGCACCCAAAAGACGACCCAGAAGCAAGTATTGATGCTATATTTTTCTCGCCACACAAATTTTTGGGAGGTCCGGGAAGTTCTGGTGTTATGATTTTTAACAAGAAAATGTACAATAATCAAAGTCCTGATAATCCAGGAGGTGGAACTGTTACTTGGACTAATATGTGGCAAGAATATAGTTATTACGATAATATTGAAGTGAGAGAAGACGGAGGAACTCCAGCATTTTTACAAACAATTCGCACGGCTTTATCAATAAAATTGAAAGAGGAAATGGGAGTTGAAAACATGCACAAAAGAGAAAAAGAATTGCTCAAAATTGCTTTTGATGAAATGGCTAAAATTCCTGAAATTAATATACTTGCAGATTATGTTAAAGAACGGATAGGAGCAATATCGTTTTTTGTAAAAGGAGTTCATCACAACTTGATTGTGAAAATACTGAACGACCGTTTTGGAATACAAGTGCGTGGAGGTTGCTCTTGTGCAGGAACTTACGGACATTTTTTACTCAACGTAGATAAAAATATGTCGGACGAAATTACAACAGAAATTAATTCTGGAAACTTAACTCACAAACCTGGCTGGATAAGATTATCAATCCACCCAACAATGACAAACAACGAACTTTATTTTGTTACAGAAGCTCTGCAACAGACAATTACAAATATAAACGAGTGGAGAAAAGATTATCATTTTTCTACAAAAACAGGAGAATGGTATCATAACACAAAAAATAAAGAGAAAGGAGAAATTTTACAATGGTTTGAATTGTAAATTTAAAAATCAAAAAAATGATAATAAAATATAAATTTATTAATATAAAGTTACTCAAATTTTTTATTTTTATTTCAATAATATTTATAATAAATGGTTGTAAATTAGAGCCAGAAGCTTGTTTTGAAATAGAAAAATATAGCTACAATATTGGTGAAACTGTTGTTTTTTCAAGTTGTTCGGAAAATGCAAAATTTCATGAATGGGATTTTGGTGATGGAAACACTTCTGAAGAAGAAAATCCAACACATCAATACGAAGAAATTGGCAATTATACAATTACTTTAACTGTATTTAAAAAAGACAAAAAAAGCGAGTCTTCGCAAACAATAAGTATTAATCCAACTGCTTGTTTTTCAACACTAAAAGATATTTATACGGTAAATGAAGTAATAAATTTTGAAAATTGTTCGGAAGGAGCAGAATCTTATTCATGGGATTTTGACGATGGTGAATTTTCATCGGAAGAGAATCCAAGTCATTCATATACAGACGCTAAGGACTATACTGTAAAATTAATAATTACAGTTAATGAATTTGAAGAATATGGAATTTCAAAAACAATTACAATAAGAGAACGAATTCAACCAACTTCCTGTTTTACAACAGTTTCTAATACTTATTATACGAATGAAGATATTGAATTTTTAAACTGTTCTCAAAACTCAACCTATTATCAATGGAATTTTGGGGATAGCTATACTTCTTATTTTATAAACCCTATCCACTCCTACAACACATCTGGAACTTACGATATAACCTTAAAATCTATTGGAGACGGTCTTGAACATGAAATTACAAAACAACTTACAATTGAGGCAATATCACCTATTTCGTGTTTTTCAATACAAGACAATACGCATTATTTAGACGAATCTGTTAATTTCTCAAATTGTTCTCAATATGCAGAATCTTATGAATGGGATTTTGGAGATGGAACAACATCAACAGAAGAAGAGCCTTTGCATTCTTACAGTGAAACAGGAACTTATACAGTAAAATTAAAATGTTTTGGTGCAGGTTTTGAAGATGAAACAACAGAAACAGTAATTATTGAACTTAGACCACCAGATGCCTGTTTTTCAACTGAATATGATACATATTCGATAGAAGAAGAGGTGCATTTTGAAAATTGTTCAGAATATGCTGATTTTTTTGAATGGGATTTTGACGATGGAAATACTTCCTCCTCAGAAAACCCTTCTCATTCTTACTCTACCACAGGTGATTATACTGTTACACTAACAACATCTGCTAATGGAATGGAAGCCGTAGCATCAAAAACTATAACAATAGATGTAGTATTACCAGAAGCCTGTTTTTCAACAGAATACGATATTTATATTGTTGGTGAAAATGTTAATTTTGAAAATTGTTCTTCTGATGCAGATTCCTATGAATGGAATTTTGGAGATGGAACATCTCATTCTTCCCAAGAAAATCCAACACATTCTTATTCTTCCGAAGGCAATTATATTGTTGAACTAACAGCTTCTGCTTATGGATACGATGATGATTTGTCAAAAATAATTAAAATAATATATGAACCTGTGGCATGTTTTGGCACCGAGTATGATAATTATTATGTTGGCGAAACAGTATATTTTGAAAATTGTTCGGAAAATGCAGATTCTTTCCATTGGAACTTTGGAGACGGAAGTACATCTACTTCAACAACTCCAACTCACCAATACGGAAGCACTGGAAGTTATACTATTACGCTAACAGCTATTTCCGAAGGCTTTACAGATATAGCTACATTAAATATTATTGTTAGTAACGAAAAAAAACTAAAAAGATAGTTTTAAATAATTAATAACTAAAGTTTCGGAGTTGATAAAAAGATGTAAATCAATGTTTTATTTT
>JAOZQN010000891.1 GCA_029932195.1 Bacteroidales bacterium
CAAACTTTAATAATTTTGAAAGCCTTGATTTTTGAGTTTTTAGGAGTGCCCTTATATATTAGTTTTATTGTTTTAATATCTTTGTAGTCTGGTTACTATCAGACTTTAACAAATAAATTCCGCTTGATAATTTACTTAAATTAATTTGTTCGTTTTCTGATTTCAGAATTTTAGAAAAAACGGATTTTCCTGTAATATCATAAATGTTAATTTCCTGATTTTTCATATTTTTAATAGTAATAAAATCGGAAGTTGGGTTTGGATAACAAATAATTTGTTCTGTTATATTTTCGTTGATATTAACTGGTCTTTCTATTTCTAATTTGCTAATCCAAACGTCTTGTTCACCATTGTTTCCATGAATAAAATTGTCGTTGGAGGTTGTTTTTCCAGTAAGATAAACAAATTCGCCTGTTTCGGAAACTGCAATATCGTTGATTGCTTCGTACAGTGTGCCACCTACTTTGTAGGTGAAAATGGAGTCTAAATTAGTATCAAAATTTACAAGCCAAAAATCTGTTTCGCCATAATGTGGTTGCCATGCGTAGTAGTCTGTGCTTCTTGTTTGTCCGTAAATGTAGTATCCGCCAGCGTTGTCTTCTTTTATTCCGTAAATAGTTTCACTTTCAGAACCACCAAAAGTATTTTGAGCTATTTCTTCTCCTTCATTATTTGTTTTTAAAATCCAACAATCGGTGTTGCCATAAGTTGTATTAATATTACTACCTCCTCCAGTTATCCAACTTGATATAATGTAATTTCCTTCGCTGTCTATTGCTATTCCTCTGGGATAGTTGTCGTTATCGCTTCCGTAAAATTCTTTTGTCCAAACAGTGTCTGCGTTGTTGTTTATTTTTACGAGCCATAAATTATCTGGCATAGCATAAGTTTGTGTTCCTATTGCAATATATCCAGACTCGTCTGGAAGTTGCTTAATATCAAGCAATGAATTAGCATTCATTTCATTATGATTTTTTCCTGCTATTTTTTCTGAATTTATTATTTCACCGTCTAAAATATCAACTTCTAAAAGCCACGCCCCCATAAATTTGGTGAAATCAAAAGATAAATCTCCATTTATTGAATTTGTTCTACCAATTGCATATATGTTTCCGTCAGCATTTTGTGTTACTTTTAATAGTTCGTCAATACCTCCAATGTCGTCTTGCTGGTCGCCTCCCCCATATAATTTACTCCATAAAATTTCTCCATCAGAATTAAATTTTGTTATAAATCCATCAGTTTTGCTTTCGTCTGTTTGATGATTATTTGTAAAATCATTATCATTAGAGTAAGTGAAACCAACTGCAACACAGCCTCCATCTTCAATAGCTACAATACTTGTAGCAGCGTCGTAGTTTGTTCCTCCAAAAACTTTTGTCCAAAGAGTGTCTCCGTCGGAATTTAATTTAACAAGCCAGCAATCTTGGTCTCCTATTGTATTGTTTATATAACCGTCGGAAGAAGTGGTATTTGTGAGCATAAAAATATCGCCACTACCATTAATTGTTGTATTTGTTTTTGATTCAAAATAATAGGCAGGAGCTTCGTCTGCACTTCCTCCAATTGCTTTTGTCCAAAGGGTATCTACTTGTATTTGTGAAAATACGAAACTTGATAAAAATAATGCGATTACTGTAATAAATAGGTTCTTTTTCATTTTAAAAAATTTTAATTA
>JAOZQN010000892.1 GCA_029932195.1 Bacteroidales bacterium
TTTTGTAATATATTCACAACCAGCTAATTACAACTCCGAAACTTCAGTAAAATAACTAACTAACAACTAATTTAAAAATGAACATGAAAAAATTAAACATTATCTTAATTTTTATGCTATTTATAACAATAGCAACAGCACAAAGCAAAGTAGCGGTTTTTGACCCTGCCGATGATAGTAACACTGGTTATGCAGAAATAGTAAGAGAAATTTTAAGCACAGGATTAACAAATTCTAAAAACTTCAAACCCGTAGAACGAGCTATGATACAACAAGTATTACAAGAAAACAAATATCAAGCAACTGGATTGGTGGACGAAAACAAAATAAGCGAACTTGGAAAACAAATGGGAGCAGACTTTGTTTGTGTTTCAATATTAAAAAAAATGGGTGATAATTATTTCATAACAGCTAAACTTGTAAATGTTACAACTGGTTCTGTTGAATTACAACAATATGTTAAAACAGATGACGGAGATAATGACTTATTTGAGAAAGTAGAAGAGTTATCTGAAAAAATGTTTGAAGGAGGTGTTGAAATTAATAATACAAATAATAACAATGAAACTTCAATTGCGAAATTGAATATTTATCGATTTCATAATTATAAAAATAGAAACCTAACTCTATTTATTCAGATTGATGGTGTTGAGGTTGGGTCTATAAACAATAAATCAATATTTATGTATGAGTTTTCAGATACAGGAAATAAAAAAGTATCAATAGGACATAAAGGGGCAAAAAGTAATTTAGCTTATCATGAATTAGGAAGTTTGACAATTAATGTATCTATTAACAATGAATATTACATAGAAATTGATTGTCCGTATAAATTATGTGATTTTCAACAGATAACCTATGAAAATATCCACCAAGATTTTAAAAATAAATTTGACAAATAATATTATGGAATATACAACAGAGTTTAAAGTGCAAGTAGGAAACGAACTTGTAAAAATGTATGGAAAGGATAAAATCGAGAGTTTTTTAGAAAAATATCTCAACCTTGCTATCATAAAATTGTCTAAACAAGAATTATTAGACGATTTGCAAACTATTGATATTGACGACAGTAAGTGGCAAACAGCAAGGCAAAACGCATGGAACGAATATGGTAGCAAACTTTTTTTAAAAGTAAATTCATGAAAACAGAATACATAGCAGATGCCAACGTGTTAATGAGTATTTTGATAAGTGGAAAATCTCAATATATCAATACTCTTCATTTTTTCAAATTTTATGCACCAGAGTTTGCAATTATTGAATTGAATTTATACAAAAACGTAATTTTAGAAAAAACGAGACTTGATAAAATACAATTTCGTGATTTTGCTTACGAAGTATTTACAAGGATAAATTTTATTCCAGAGTTTATTTTGCAAGAAAATTCAATAATTCGTGCCAAAGAACTATGCAAAAATATTGATATTAAAGACACAAATTACGTAGCCCTTGCAATTGACATGAATTTGACTTTATTAACACGAGATATAAAATTGCAAAAAGGATTAAACAAGAAAAAATTTAAAGACGTAATGTTGTTTAATGACTTCATTTATAATATTTAATAAATGCGACCTTTTCTAATGACAAAAAAAGGCTATATCATTTGCTTTGATGTCAATCTTTTGTGTGGGTGGTGGTGGGTTTTGAGCGTAGCTCAAAAC
>JAOZQN010000340.1 GCA_029932195.1 Bacteroidales bacterium
CTGGTTTACGTTTTTTTGATGTTTTTGAATTGCAATGGGAACATTATATTGAACAGGAGGAACGAATAGGAAAAATTATTCATAAAACACAAAGATACCATCAATTTAAGATACCAAAACAAGCAATTGATATTTTAGAAAAATATAAGACAATAGGTTATAAACAAGATGATTATACTTTTGGATTATTAGAAAATGGAGTAAAATACGGCAAAGAAGAGTTATTTAAAATGAAGAATAAACGAAATAGCACAATAAATGATAAATTAAAAAAAATTGGTAAAAAATTAGAATTACCTTTTAATCTGACCTTCCATATTTCTCGCCATACTTTTGCTACACTCGCCCTAAAACTCGGTATGCGAATGGAGTACGTGAGTAAAATTCTTGACCATTCCGATATTAAAATCACACAAGTTTATGCTAAAATAATTAATGAAGAGCTTGATAAAGCAATGGAAAATATTTTTAAATAATTTTACTAAAATAAAGTAACGAGCCAGCATTTTGCTGGCTTTTTTTATGCAAAAAAATAAAATTTTTGAAAAACAGGGTTACAATATTCATTTTTTAAAAGTTTTTTCAGTGCAGTATATTTGACTGAGTATAAATTATTTAGTTATCTGTTCTTTTTAATAATATTTTGTAACCTTTTTGAAAATAAGGGTTACAAGTGTTTTCTTGACTTATGTTTGCGTCAGATTTCTTTGAGAGTAGCTACAACAAAGGATTAAAATTAATTAAATGTTTAATCTTAATAAAAAAAGACGCAAATGGACGTAAAAATAATACACAACGAAGAGTTCAAACTCCTTTTGATAAAAATAGAGAATTTGGAACAAAAAATTGATAAGTTATCAAAAAAAGCTCCGCTTGATGAGACTTGGCTTGACATAAACGAAGTTCTTAAAATTTTAAATATTTCTAAAAGAACTTTGCAAACATACAGAGACACAGGTGTTTTAGCTTTTAGCCAGCATGGAACAAAAATATATTTTAGGGCAAGTGATATACAAAAATACTTTGAGGAGAATTACAAGCCTGCTTTTAAAAGTGATAAAACTGTTGGCTATGTTAAATAAAGAAAATATTCTAAAACAGACAAATAACGGACTTGATTTTTTCAAGTTCGTTATCCCTGATTTGCAGACAAATGGCAACAGGTGTAGAAATGTGAAAAATCCTTTTTATGAGGATAAAAAAGCTGGTTTGAGTATCTTTTTTAATAAAAACCAGTGGTTTTTTAAAGATTTTGGAAGCTCAAAATACTCTGGTGATGTTTTTAAATTCGCAAGTTTTTTCTATAACGAAAATAATTTTGGTGAAATTTTGGAAAATATAAACAATGACTTATTTCTTAATTTGAAAAAAGAATCATCAAAAAAAAGTTATTCTAAAATAGAAAAACAGTTGTATCATATTAAAAATAATTCAAAAGATAAAGCTGTAAATTATCTAAAAGGCAGAGGTTTAACTAAATTGAAATATTTCTATCAAGCTGATGCTTTTGAAAAATATCCGACAGCTATTGTTTTTATAAATCATAATGAAACTGGTTTTGAACGGAGATTTATTGCCTCAGAAGAAGAGTTGAGTAAATTGAATTTACCAAAAACAATGTTTTCTGGTGTGAAATCAAATAGCTTATACACTGCTGGATACAATAAAAATAAAGATGAAATTTTTATTTGTGAAGGGGCAATAAATGCCCTGTCGTTTGCTGAAAAAAAGCATTCGGCTATTGCAACATTTGGGGCAAATAATTTGCCAAGTCCCAAGTTATTAGAGATTTACATTAAAAATAAAACCGTGTATCTATCAGGAGACGGAGATGAGGCTGGCGATGATTTTAATAATAATTTGTGCAAAATAATTATTGAAAATGATATTAAAATTAAAAAACTTTATAAGATATATTTTCCTTTTGGCGATGATGCAAATAGCTTATTATTAAATGATAATGATATTTTTGACAATAACTTTTTACGATTAGTGGATATTGAAAAAGAAAAATCAGATTTGAACAAAAACATTAATAATCAGACTATTAAAAAGCAGAATACTGAAAAAATGATACTAAAATTTCCTATTGAAGTTTTTCCAAAAGATTTGCAAGAGATTATTAGTTCGGCTAATAATTCGTTAAGATTTCCGATAGATTATTTTGCCAGTTCTATTCTTTTTACTGCCTCTGTATCAATTGGTAATAGACTAAAAATTAAAGTGAAAAATGGCTGGATTGAGAGTGCTCTTATTTACATGGCAATTGTTGGTAGGGCTGGAATAAATAAAAGCCACCCACTCAGTTTTGCTCTAAAACCGCTTTTTGATATTGACAAAAATTTTTATGAAAATTACAGTATTGATTTTGATAAATATGAAACAATCAGGGATTTATCAAAGAAAGAATTAGAAAAAGAAGGCTTGGAAAAAATGGATATGCCAAAACTTAAACAAATAATTGTTTCGGATATTACACCTGAATCTCTCAACGAAGTTCATGATAATAATAAGCGAGGGCTTGGCTTATACAAAGACGAGCTAACAGGCTGGATTAATGAATTTAACAGGTATCACAAAGGAGGAGACCAGCAATTTTGGCTTAGTAATTGGAGCGGAAAAACGGTGAAGGTAAATCGTAAAAATGCGAAACCAATTTTTATTCCTAATCCATTTATTTCGGTCTGTGGAACAATACAAACATCTATATTAGACGAACTTAGCAAGAATAATATGACAAAAAATGGTTTCATTGATAGAATTTTATTTGTTATTCCTGATAATTTGAAAAAAGAGTATTTTACAAATAATGAAATGCCTGAAAATTATATATCTAAATATCAGAACATTATAAATAAAGTATATTCAATTAAAAATGAACAAAGTTTTGAAAATGAGAACGAAACAGAACTAATAAATTATTCTGACGAGGCAAAAATAAGTTTTGAAAAATGGTTTAATTCTAATGCAGATTTAATTAATGATAAAAATATATCCGAAAATATTAAAAGTATTTACTCAAAACTTGATATTTATATATATCGTTTTGCATTAATTTTGCAAATAATGAAATGGGCTTGTAACGAAGAAGATTATAAAATTATATCATTAGACACTTTTGAAAAAGCAATAAAACTTACCGAATATTTTAGGCAAACAGCATTAAAAGTATATGAAACCCTCATTGAGGGCTTTTATAGCTAACGCATTATAATTTTCTCCACACAAGGAAATGCTTAATATCAAATAAATTGGACGAAAAACATATTGCAGGGTTTCTGAAAAATAAAGGTAATTCATATAGAGAAATTGCCGAAATCTTAAATATTAGCAAATCTACCATTGGAAAATGGTTGAAATAATAGGGTGTGGACAGTGGACAGTGGACAGCACATAAAATGAGATGTATTTATTTGAATTTCAGAGAATTAAATGTAAATAATGCTCGTTTTTGCTGTCCACCTTTTTTTCTGTTTTTTTAATTATCTGTATTTTTAGTGGACAGTTATTTTTAGTGTTTTACCAATTCAAAGTATTAAATATTAGTATTTTAATCATAAAAAATAAGCCTGTCCACTGTCCACTGTCCACGCTGCATTTTTATTTTTTTTATTCAAGTATATTTTTTAATTTTGAGAAAAAATAAATATTAAAATATGGAAAATAAATTTCAAACAAAACAACAGGATAAGTTCTTTAATTTAGTTACTGAATTGGATTTATATTTAGTAGAAAAAAGTGCTATAAAATTAGAAAAAACAGAAGAAAATAAAGAAGCATACGAAAAAATAATAAGTATCCAAAAAGAAGAGTATGGGAAATCTATTACTTATAATAATAAAGTAGTTCTCGTAAATAAGTTATTAATTGCAACTTACATATATTTTGAGGAAGAATATGCTACAAAATTTAAAAAAGAAATAGAATTAAATATACGAAAATCAGAAAAAAAGCATATTGCGTTAAATTACATTGAAACATTGATTTATAAATTAGAAAAAATACTTGATAATTTTTACTACGACGAACCACGTTGGGTTACAGAAATGGATAACCTAAGTTTTTTATATTACAACATAACTTTCTATGATGAAATGAGATACAAGCATAAAAACATAGGAGATGAGAGTGTTTTAGCACCGCACATAACAACGTCTATGCAAGATTTTTTAGAGCATTTATTTTTTAAAATTAAAGATATGATGGCTTATATAAATTTATCTCTAAAAAGAATCAAAAACATTCCTGAGTCCGAGTTTAAGGAAGTAAAATCTGATAGAGTTCTTGCTTTATATTATTATTTTATGTTTGAGGCAAATATATTGGATAATTTTGATAGAATTTCGGCAAATAAAAATATAACAAAAGTAAACGCAATGAAATATTTGCTTGAAAAAGACGGACATAAATATTCTGATTATTTTAAAAATATTTTTTATGCGATAAAAAAAGGAACAAAAAATGACCCTTTTGAAAAAAAACACATAAAAAGTGTTTTAAGAATATTAACTAATTCTAAGGCAATAGAAATTGCAGAAAACGAATTATATGAATTAAATAAGTAATAGTTATTACAATTTTTTTTTTTATTTGCCTGAAAATGCGTAATTTAGATTGTAATTTTTTTTAATATAAAGGTTACAAACAGAAACACAACATATTTTTGTTACATATTTTAATATTAATCTAAAAAATAATTAAAAATGGAAACAAAATTTGTAAAAGTTTATGTATCGGAAGAAATACATGTAGTTTTAAGTCAAATTCAGGAGGACTTAAAAGAAAAATTGAAAAAAAAAGTTGCATTGGCAGAAATTTTATTGGAATTTGCCAAAAAAGGAATGGAAAATTTCTCAAAAGCAAATTTTAATATTGAAAAAGAAGAAGAAATTGAAACAACAGCGATAACAATTCATGTTTTAGGAAAAACTTTGAAAATCTTGATTAAAATTCAAGGAGAGTTGAAGGAAAAACTGCAAAAAAAAGTTGCATTGGCAGAAATTTTATTGGAATTTGCCAAAAAAGGAATGGAAAATGATTTTGCTCAGAATGAAATTGCAAAAAATGATGAAAAAGATAGATTTACTCAGAATGAAATTGCAAAAAATGATGAAAAAGATAGTTTTACTCAGAATGAAATTGCAAAAAATGATGAAAAAGATGAATTTACTCAAAATTATAGAACCTTTACTCAGAATTTAATAGCAAAACACTTGCAAAATACTCAAAATGAGCAATATTTAGATGAAAGGTATAATAATTTTGAGCAAAAGGAAGAAAAATTAAAAGAATTGGAGTATGATTTAAAACAATTTGAAAAAGAATTAAAAGAGGAAAGGGAAGATTTGTATGAACAACGATGGAACTTGGTGCGTTTACAGGAGGAGGTAACGTCAAAATTGTTGGACTCACGAGACAAAAACCTTATGATAAAACAATTAGAAAATGAAATGCTAAGATTTAGTAATAATTATATTGAAAAATACAAAGAACAATCGGACGAAATTTATAGACTTGAACAAAAAAATGACAGAGATGCTGAAAAATACGAGAGAAGAATTACAAAATTAGAGAGCGAAAAACAAAAACTATTATACAGATTAGACAGATTTGAAAATACTTTGAAAGATTTGAATTTTTCAAGCAAGACTCTGATTAACAATGTAGAACATTTTATTTCTAAAAGCAACGAAAAAACATTTCTTGATTATATTGAAACTTTATTGCCTGCAATTCTAACTTTTGGAGTTTTGAACAAAGACAAAATAATTGCAAAATTTAACAGCATAAAAAAAGAGTTTTCAAAACAAAAATCTGAAAAAGATAAGAGTGTGTAAATTGTTGGTTTTTAGCTGTTGGCTAATAGCTTTGCAAAGCGAAAAAATTAAGCCAATAGCTTCTGATTATTTTCCATAATCGGGGTTAGAAAAAATTACTTCAAGGTCTTTGAACATTTCGGTGTCTTTTAGATTAATCATTTCTACACCAGTTATTTGGTCTTTTTCTATTTGCCGTTTGGCTCGCTCGCTAATAATTATTTGACCTCGCAAACCCCAAACATCATAATTTATTTCGGGACGAAAATAAATTATTTTTGGTTGCAAATATTTCATGTCTTCAACAAGTTTTTTGTTGAGCTGATGGTAGTGTTTGGCACTTTTTATTTCGCCTATTTCGCATACTTTTGTAACACTATTTTTTTCCAATAATAAAGTTTCTACAAATTGTGATTTCTTATAATCAATATCTTGTAAGTATTCTTGGATAAAATGGAGAACATAATATTTGTGTTTTTGTCCTTTTACGTCTATTTCTGCATCGTAAAATCTGTATTCTGGTAAGTCTAATTTAGAAAGTGAAGAGTTGTATTTTTGTGAACCGACAATACAATAAGCATCAGGTCGTCCTAATGCCCACCTATGATAATCTCTTAAAATTAAATTTCCTCCTTTAAATTTTGTTAATTCTAAATGAACATTATCATTAGTATTATCAAACTTAGAATAAGTAATATAATCTTGATAATAGCTTGTTGGAACTTTTAAATAATTAGTTATAAGAAAGGGTGGAACACCTTTTTTATCTTCTAATTTTCTTTCTAATTTATATGTCTTCATTTTAATAAAGATTATTAATTTTTATATTCTGATTTATACTTTTTTCAACAATATTAATTTTTGTTTCTTTGATTAATTGCTCTAATTGTTTTTCAAAAACTTTAATTTGAATATTTACTGGTAAGTCATCTTTTTTAATTCCTTTATACATTTTTTCAATTTCATAAGCTATATAATCATTGTATTTATTATGCTTTGCATGAACTCCTCCAACATTTACTTTTTTTACCATAATTCCATTTTCTATGG
>JAOZQN010000893.1 GCA_029932195.1 Bacteroidales bacterium
TTTCTTCTAATATTGTGATGGCGTTTATTGCTATAGGAAGATAGATTGAAAATCTATCATTAAAGTTACTAAAAAGAATATTATTTTCAGCAAATTCTTCTAAAGAAATTAAATTTGTATCTAACTTTAATAAATAATTTAGAGTTCTTTTATGATACAATAATGGTAATATTAACATTATTTTTGCAATATCAATTTGTTTTAACTTTTCTAAAACAGCAATAATTGCAATAATACTAATTGCTTCATTATTGTATATATATGGAGATGTATTCATTATGTGTATTTTTCTTGCCAGTTATATATCCAACCAATTTTTGGATTTTCATCTGATAAATAATAAAACTGTCCATTACTTTGACTACGAGATAAAGGGCTTTTTTCTCTCGCTCCTATTTTCAAATCTACCTTTCTTACCTCTGATACACATTTTCTTGCCAATTTTTTTAGTTCTTTATTCTTTTTTTCTTTAGATATATCAGTGTCTTCATTTATTTCTTCACTTTCTATTTTTACTGCTCTAAAAGAATTATCCCATTCAATCATGCTTTCTTTACGGAAATCATCAATATCTTCTTTTACTAAATCATGTTCATTTATCCAACCTTGCATATTATTCATTAATTCTAACTTATAATTTGTTAGATTTTTTATATCCGATTCATTTTCGGGTTTAACATCTCCAATATCAATAAGTTGTTTTATAAAAACTTGTTCCACAGGTATTTCAGGAAATTTATAATATTCTATTTTTCTTATAGGTAAATTGGGACTTCTTCCTATATTAAAACACCTTGTGAATTCTTTATAAAAAGCCTCACTTGTAATTGTTATTTTTTGTCCATCTTTTACGTCTTTAAAATTTTTCGCTCTTAGACTACTATCTAAGCTACTAAAAACACCCTCTATATCTCTCTGCTCAATACTTTTTTTATATTTTAAACGTTCTTTGATTCGTTCAATTAAATCATCAAAGTTTGTTTCTACTTCAATTTTTTCTAAAAACAATTTTAATGTTTTTTTGTTAAAATTTATTAACTCTTTTATGTAAGTTTTTATTTTTTTATCTTCTGTCTTTTCAAATAGTTCTTGTAAGTATTTTTTAAAAACTTCAATTTGTATTTCTTCTTTTTTAAAAAGAGAAAAATTCACTAAAAATGTATTATCATCTGAATAACTTTTATTTGTAACTAACTGAAAAGTTGTATTTTTAATATATTTTTTTTGTTCTGTTATTGTTTTACCACCACCACATTCTTTATCTTTTATAAACGAAAGCCAATTATGTATAGTGTGCCATAAATCTTTATCTCTTGTTGTTAGGTTAATTGTTTTTCCATTTTTGTAAATTTGAGTTGTGTGTTTAAGCTGCACAAGAATAAGTTTTTTTCCTATTTGAATATGAACATCATCTTTTTTTTCTAAACCTATTTCTTCATTCTTTTCCGCCAGGTTTAATATTTCATACAGGAAATAATAATATTGATAATCAAATCCTGTAAATATTGGCTCTGCACTTGTTTTATCATATTGGGATTTACTCATAATTTTTATTTTTTGTAAATAATAAGTAGCATAAATATTATTTGATTGTGTAAAATATATTATTACTTAGTATTTGAACGGAAAAGGGACTTCAAAAAATATTCAAAAACAAGGCAAG
>JAOZQN010000894.1 GCA_029932195.1 Bacteroidales bacterium
TTCTAACAATTTTATTATCACCGATTTAGAAAGTCAGAAACTTCAGTTATTTATTATACCTAAGTCAAACAATTCTAAATAATATTTTGAAGTATAAGAACCTCTTCCATTAGCTCCATTATGAAAAATCAACTCTTCATTGTAGTAAATTTTTTCTAAACTTAATTCAGTAGTTTTATTGTTATAATTTAGGTAATTAAGTTCATATTCAATTACATCAACAACTTCGTTATATTCGTAAACAGGAGACATTCTCATATAAGAGGTGTTTTCAAGTCTAAAAGTATCATAAACAACAGAATCTCCTGTAGAAGTAAAGATTACTGTATCACCAGTTTTTTGCTGAAATTTTAGACTGTCTGGAATAAATAAATCACTTCTTGGAACTTCTGGAGGATGTAGCCACTCGTCCCAGCTGCAAGAGCTGAGAAAAAAGGCAAATATAAGAAGAGTAATTACTATTTTTAATTTAACTCTCATTTTTTTTATTTTAAGATTTAGACACAAATCTAATGCCATTTTATTAGAGGAATTCAGTGGTTGTCTATTTTTCTTTTTAATAAATATTTGTAGTAATTATTTTCATTTCCAAAGCCACATCACCAACAGAAACAACAATATACTCTGTTTGTCCAGCAAATGTTATTTCTACAAATACACGACCAATTTTAGCATCATATTTTTTCACTATACCATTTGTGAAACTCCCAATATAAGGAATTTGCACTTTATCGCCAACAGAAAGGTCTAATTTTACAGGAATTGCTATACAATCAGATTTTTGAAAGACTTTTAATTTGCCTGCCCAACCACTTGCTAAAACTTTTTCGTTTTCAATTCTAATAACCTTGTAATGAGAATAATTACCGTTTTCTAAAACAGCAATAGAAGTTCCTGCTTGCCATTCAGAAGTTATTTTTGTAAAAGTATTAGGTTCTAATTTTTCGTCCATTTGTCCAATAAGCACACCATTTTCGTTGGTTGCAGGATTGTCAAAATCAATGTCAAGATATTTTGCTATTGGACTCTCTGTGTTTGTAGCATCTACAATTATTGCCCTATTCATTCCAGAGCCTGATTGCCACCAAGTTAGCACAATATCTCCATTAGAAACTGTTTCTCCTGCAGGAATTGGAATTATCAAGGAATTAGGGATAACAACCTCATCTCCAATTTCATATAATATTGATTCTATATCGCCAACTTCAATACATTTACGAGAGTAAAAAATAAAACTTGAACTTTCTCCCGTCCAAGCACTTTCTATAAATGAAAAGGACGGTGCTAATACATATTCACCTGATTTTGCGAATGTTGCAACAATAGGAAAATCAAAAGGAATCTCACCAGCCTGTCGCTCTACCTGACTATTTATTTTCAAACTATCATTACTTTTATTTATAATATTGGATTTTTTTTTGTCGTTTCCACAACTTGTAAGCATGAAAATTCCAACAATGATAATAGCAATTAGATATAATAATTTATTATTCATAAAAATTTATATGTTTAAAAAGTTATAAAAACATTCCAAAAGGAAGCCTCTAAAAAAAACAAATTTCTGCGTTACTCAAATATTAAATATTTAGAAAGTCTTGATATTTGAGTTTTTAGTATCTTAATCCTGAAATCGTTGTTTTTTTTGGCATAATATTATTCAAA
>JAOZQN010000341.1 GCA_029932195.1 Bacteroidales bacterium
CCGTTTTTGTAATGTGTTCACAACCAGCTAATTACAACTCCGAAACTTCAGTAATATTACATAAGAATAAGATGCAATATTAAAATCTGATTTTACATGAATTTTTAATTCTTTAAATATTTCTCTCATCGTATAAAAATTACAACTTTTGAAGTATTGCGTCAGCTAATAAATCGGCAGCAGGTAAATGAAATCTAAACCATAATTCAGGTTCTATAAGTTCTATTTCGCCAATTGTGGGCTTGTTGTATTTGTCTTGCATAACATCTACACGAGCGTATAAAGGCATTGGTTCACAAACTGATACAACTTTTTCTGCAAAAATAATTTCCTCTTCGGTAGGTGTATAATTATGAACAGTTCCTCCAAAATCGTCTTGAACTTTAAATTCGCCTTTTTTTGCTTTTTTTAATATCGCATGACTAAATTTTCCGTTAAAAACAATAAATGCAATTTCACCTTTCTCCGTAATATTTTCCTGATATTCTTGAAAAAGCATGTCTTCTTTATCAATTAACTTTTTATAAATATCTTCATGTTTCTCAATATTTTCTGATGTTAATTTATAAGTATGTCGTCCTGCTCCCGAAACTGCTGGTTTCAAAACTATTTTGTCCCATTTTGTAACCTTCTGTAAATCTGTAAGTTTTCTTCTTTCCCCTTTTTTTATAAATAAAGTATCTGGAATATTTATACCTTTATTTTTAAGGTCTTGAAGGTAATGTTTGTCAATATTCCAACGAATTAATTCGGGAGAATTGATAAAAGTCGTTTTATCTTTGGTCGCATCAAGCCATTTAGAAAATTCGTTAAAACGATGAAAATAATCCCAAATTGTTCTAAAAAGCACAATTTTTGCTGTAGAAAAATCAAAATTCGGGTTGTCCCAGTAAGTTCTAATTACTTTTAAGCCCTTTTTTTCGAGTGCTTTTTTTACTAAATCATCTTCTTGTAAGACCTGTTTTACATACCAGTCAGGATTTTCTGGCTCGTAAAAACCTTTTTGTGTTAATATTACAACATCATATTTTTTCATTCGGCAAATATCTTATAAATTATCAATATTACAAAATAAATAAGTAATGAATAATGAATAATGAATAGTGAATAATGAACAATCTTACTGACTCTTGAAACACAGGATTATACAAAATATAAAAGTGTTATTTTATGTTACTACCTACTTTTTATTTTTATTTTTTCAATTTGAGTCCACTCCGAAAAGCCTCTTTTTGACAAACTCAGCGTTATAAATATTTTTTCAATCCTCATTATCAATAAGATAACTGCGGTTAAAAAAAGATTTATGCCTTGATTTTGACAAAAATAGACTTCTCGGAGTGGACTCAATTTTTAAAAAACATTTTTTGGTCGTTTGTGTGTGAAAAAATGTATTTTGTATTTTTAATTTTATTACTAACAAATTTTTACATATATTTCAAAATTATTCAAATATATTTATTTGAAAAAATCTAATAAAAATTTAAGACTTTTTTTTATGAAAAGAATATTTTTTACTTTAATCTTTTTGCAATCAATATTTGCATTTGCCCAAAATAGCCAAGTAAAATTCACAAATTACACCATTGATGATGGCTTATCTTTAAGCTCAATATATTGTATTTTAGAGGATAAGCAAGGATTTATGTGGTTTGGAACGGAAGATGGTTTGAACAGATTTGACGGCATTAATTTTGAAATTTTCCGACCAAATATTAATGAACCAAGTTTTATTTCTAATAAATGGATTGAAGGCATTTTTGAGGATAATTCTGGTTTTTTGTGGATTTTTACACAAGGTGGCTTAAATAAATTTAATCCAGAAAATAAAAAATTTCAGGCTTATAAATTTAATAATAATGATGAAAATTCAATCTCTTCGGAATTAAGCACTTGTATTTTTCAGGACAGCGAAAATAATTTATGGATAGGAACTCAAAATGGGCTTAATTTATATATCCCTGAAAAAGATAACTTTAAGAGATATTCTTATGATGAAACGAATCAAAATACTGCAAATTTTGTAACAAGTATTTCAGAAAATAAAAATACGATTTGGGTAGGCACAAAAAATGGTTTGTTTGCTATTGATAAAAAAGATTTCTCTGTAAATATGGATTTTTGCTCCAAAAATAAGAGTTTGGAAAAAGATGAAATTCACAATATTTTTTTAGAAAACGAAAATTTGTGGCTTGCTACTGCCAACGGACTCGTTTTTTTTGATACAAAAAATAAGGAAACAAAAAGATATTTACATAATTCTGATGATGAAAATTCTATTTCGGATAATTATGTTGAAAATATTTTTAAGGATAGTGAAAATAACTTTTGGATAAGCACAAGAGCTGGTTTTGATATTTTTGATGCTGAAAATAAGACATTTAATTTGCTTATAAAAACCGAAGGACAATCGCTGAGTTTGTCGCAAAACAGAACTCGCCCTATTTTTGAGGATAATTTAAAAACTATTTGGCTTGGAACTTTTGGAAATGGTTTATTTTCTTACAATCTAAAAAGTAAAAAGCTCAATAACTATCTTTACAGTCCGAACGATAATAGCTCTATTTCCGAAAATTCTATAAATTCAATTACGCAAGATAATTCAAATGTGCTTTGGTTTGGGACTTTTGGTGCGGGCTTAAATACTTATGATCCTTACAAACAAAAATTTAATCTTATTGAAAATCAGCCGAATGAAACAAATACTTTGTCCAGTAATTTTGTTTGGGCAATTCAAGAAGACGTTTCAGGTCTTGTTTGGATAGGCACAAACAACACGGGAGTAGATAAATACAACCCTGAAACAGAGGAATTTAAAAATTACAGAAATATTCAAGGAAATGAAAATTCGCTTTCAAATAACTGTGTTAGAGAAATATACGAAGACAGCAAGCACAATTTATGGTTTGGGACAAATGGTGGCGGATTAAACAAATTTAATCCCAAAACAGAAAAATTTACAATTTACAAACACAATCCCGAAAATTCTAACTCGCTTTCGGACAATTCGGTGCGTGTTATTTTTGAGGATAAAAACGGTATTTTATGGCTCGGAACTCAAAATGGACTTAATAAATTTGACCCAGAAATCGAAACTTTTAAAATTTATTCATCAATTCCCAATGATCCGACTTCTTTATCAAATAATTTTATTTATTCTGGAATTTTTCAGGACAGCAAAGGCTTTTTATGGATAGGAACTTACGGAGGTGGTCTAAATAAATTTGATATAGAAAAAGAAATTTTCACAAGATATGAACACGATGAGCAAAATAAAAACTCTATTATCAATAATATTGTTTTTAATGTTCAAGAAGATGCGAATGGAAATTTATGGGTTTCTACAAATGGTGGCTTGGAATATTTTGATAGAAAAACCAAAACTTTTACACATTATACAACTGCCGAAGGGCTACCTAATAATGTTGTTTACAGTGTTTTAAAAGTGAAATCTAACCTATGGTTAAGCACAAATTATGGAATTTCTAATTATAATATTGAGACCAAAGAATTTAAAAATTATGTGAAATCAGATGGTTTGCAAAGTATTGAATTTAATGGTGGAGCGTTTCACAAAGGAAAATCAGGAACTTTATATTTTGCTGGCGTAAACGGTCTCAATTATTTTAAGCCCGAAAATATTACGCTAAATCCTACGCCACCAATTCCTGTGATAAAAAAAATATCCATTTTTAATAAAGAAGTAAAAATAAATGAGAATATTAATAACAATAAGATTATAAAAGAAAACAATATTTATTTTATAAAAAAAGATGCCGTTTTTGCAGAAGAAATAATTTTAACTTACAACGAAAAAGTTTTTTCTTTTGACTTGTCTGCTTTACATTATTCAAATCCAGAAGAGAATATTTATTCTTATCGTTTGCGAAATTTTGAGGAAAATTGGAACGAAACTGAAAACAGAAATTTTGTTACCTATACAAATATTCCACACGGAGAATACTTTTTTGAGTTTAAAGTTGCAAATTCCGATGGAGTTTGGAGCGAAATAAAAACTCTGAAAATAATAGTTACTCCTCCTTTATGGAAGACTATCTGGTTTAATGTTACAGCTATTTTGTTGATAATTATGATTATTTTTATTTTGTATAAACTAAAAGTTCGACAAATAAAACTTAAAAACAAAGAACTTGAAGAGCAAGTAGCAATAAGAACTCACGAAATTACCCTGAAAAATAAAGAATTGAATTATCAGAAAGAGAAAATTGAAGAAAGTCATCAAAATATAACAGATAGTATAAATTATGCAAGTCGCATTCAGCAGGCATTGTTGCCATCTGATAAATTATTATCTGATAATTTAGCTTCACATTTTATTCTTTTTAAGCCAAAAGATATTGTTAGTGGCGATTTTTATTATTTCAAAAAAATAAATCAATATATAATTGTTGCAGTTGCCGATTGCACTGGACATGGTGTTCCTGGAGCTTTTGTTAGTATGCTCGGAATTTCTTTTTTGAACGAAATTATTAGAAAAAAAGAAGTTAAATCAGCGTCAGAAATTCTTGAAAATTTGAGAACACAGGTTAAAACATCTCTAAATAAGGAGGATACGAAAAATAGCAACTCCGATGGAATGGACATTGCACTCTGTGTTATTGATACTGAAACCAACGAACTTCAATTTTCGGGAGCTTACAATCCGCTAATTATTATACGAAATAACGAATTGATAAAAATCAAAGGAACTCGCAGTCCAATAGGAGCTTACATAAAAGAACAGAAATTTATTAATGAAAAAATTCAACTTCACAAAAATGATATTATTTATATGTTTTCTGATGGTTATGCAGACCAATTTGGAGGAAAGGACTATAAAAAATTTAGTATTAAAAAATTAAGAGATTTATTAATGTCAATACACAAAGAAAATATTGATGAGCAAAAAACAATCTTAAATAAAACAATAGAAGACTGGAAAGCAGGAAGCTACCAAATTGATGATATTTTAATTATGGGAGTTAAAGTGTAAGGAATTCTCAAGTTAAAAGTTATCAAGTTGTCAAGTTCTCAAGTTAAAAGTTCTCAAGTTAAAAGTTGTCAAGTTATCAAGTTGTCAAGTTATCAAGTTAAAAGTTCGTTCCACTTTTTGATTTTTTTTAAGTATTATTACCTTTATTAAACTATTGTATAATAGGTTGATATGGCTGTTCTGAAAATATTTTTTTCCTTAAAATGGAACGAACTTTTTTTTATAAAACATCAAATATTTAACTTTAGTTAAAGTGTAATTTTTGTAGATCTTTTTAAATAAATAAGCACCAAAAGAATACAATATTACACCTTTGATGCTTATTTAATAAAGCTAAATAGCTGAAAAATAACACCTCTATATCAAGCGTTAGCAAAATTATTCATTGTTCATTATTAATTATTCATTACTGTTTTTTCTCTTGTTCTATTTTTCCTTTTATTGTAAGGACTACCGAAGAGTTTTCTGCATTAGAATAAATTGTAACTGTTTTGTGGAATGAACCAATTCTTTTAGAGTCGTATTTTACATGAATAATATCTTTTTTCTTCTTTTTAAGTGGAGCTTTAGACCATTCGGGAGTTGTGCAACCACAAGATTTTTTCACATTTTGGATAATTAAATCGCTTTTGCCTGTGTTTTTATAAATAAAGTCAAAACTTACGTCGCTACCTTGTTTCATTGTTCCAAAATCGTGTTCTGTTACTTCAAAAGTAATTTGTGGTTTTTTTACTTTTTTATTTTCTTTTACTCCTTCCACTTGTGCATAAATTGACGACAGTGAAATTAAAATTACTGATAAAATTAAAATTGTTTTTTTCATTGTTTTATTGATTAGGTTGTGAATTAAAGAAAATTAGCTGTTGTGTTCTCAAGTAAAAATGAGTTTAATATAATAAGATTTTTTGATTCTTAGACGCTTATTATTGTATTCTTTTAAAACAGTATTAATTAGTGTGCGTCCATAAAGTCGGCAATTTTACGAATTAAACCTACAATATTTTTGCAACTCGTTTATTCGTAGCCCACGATTATCATCGTGGGTTATCAATAGGGTCGTCCTTTCGGACTTTATGGACGCACACTAAAATTTGTTTAATTAAAAACAAAGATTCAATATTAGTTTCTTATTCTTAATATTGTTATATTTTTTGGCATAATATTATTCAAAACTTCATAATTTCAAAACTTCATAATTTTTCCAGCTTGTCTGGGTTAGGAACTTAACGAAGTGTTGATTATTCTTTGTTCAGATATATTGGTTCGTATTTTAGATATGTGTAAAGTGATATATAGTAAGGATTTAAGCAAAGTTCCCATTCTTGTTTTGGCACAAAGGTTTTAAACCCAAGCCAAGGTGTTTTGTAGCTTGGTGTTGTTATCCCAAAATCGATGGAAGTTCCAAAAGCTCTGTTCATGTTTCGGTTTCGGAAACCCCATTTTTTACTAATTCCTGCACCACCAATACCTACTCTAAAATTTCTGTTTTCGGCAATAATATTGAAGGCTGTTATTTTATGTGCAGATTCTGAGTAGTTCACAAAATAATATTGGACAGAAAATCCTGCTGTAGTTTCGGGGATATAGTTTTGTATTTTAAAAAGTCCAAAAGTAAGATCTATGCCATAATTTAAACCAGAATTAAAGGTGTAACCAATTGTAACAAAAGGAGATATATATAGATTTGGCTGTATGGACTGCACTTGTGCATAAGTTTTTGTTACAGCAAAAAAACTTATACTTATAAGGAATATTTTAAAATATTTTTTCAAAAAAAAGTCAGATTAAGATGTATTTCCATTATTGGCGTTTTTCACGAGTGTCAAGTTCAAGGCTTTTTTGAAATTTTAGAATTGAA
>JAOZQN010000342.1 GCA_029932195.1 Bacteroidales bacterium
TTTGTATTTCTAACAATTTTATTATCACCGATTTAGAAAGTCAGAAACTTCAGATTATAATTGTGCTTTTTTTTTTAATTCAAAATTATTTCTCTTCCAATTCAATAAATTCAATTGAATAAAAAGAAATATATCCTTTACCAGATTCTTCTAAAAGTTCTTTTAGGTAATCAATTTGTTCTTTTCTATCTTCATTTTCTTCTTGTTTTGCGTCGTTTTTTACAATACTACCGTCGCATTCAATTTTGTATTCTTCTTCCATTTCGTTAATTTCGTCAGAAGTAATTCTTTTTTCAATTAAAGTTCCTGTAACAATAACATCGCTACCTTCTAAATCTACATCAAAAGTTTTTTCCGAAATAACTTTCACTGTAATAGTATCAACAGGAGCTTCAAAAAGGTGCATTTTTTTGCCACCATGTGTGCAAATGTGCGATACTGTTCCTTCTACTTTAATTTTTTTATCTACATATTTTTCTGCTTCTTCTTCTAAAGTAATAATTGATAACATTGGAATATCATCAGTTTCTACAACTGAAGAATCTCCATCTGTTGTTCCATTATTTTGATTTCCGTTATTACATGCAGAAAAGATTAAAAGCGAAATAATACTTACTAAAAAAAGTGATTTTTTCATTGTTTAAATAGTTTAATTGGTTATTAATTAAGGGTTGGTTAAAATGTATTTTTATAATTTAGCTGTTGGCTGTTAGCATTTGGCTTCGCAAAGCGACAAAAAACAAGCCAATATCTAAAAGCCAATAGCCCCTATTTGATTTTGCAAACAAAAGGTTCTTTTCCTGCAAAAACTATTGGTATTTTAATTATATTTTTGTTCTGTATTTTGTTTTCAATTAATTCTTTGTAATATTTGTTCGTTTCAATTTGATTAAAAGCATTTTCAATATCTTTATTTATTCGTTTGGCAAAGTCGGTATCATTTTCTTTTTCTTGTTGTTTTTGGGTTTGTTTAATTTCAATTACAACTCCATTTTTATTCTTATCATGTGGAATAAGCATAATATCATATCTACCCTCTCCACTTTCTTTGTTTGATTTTATTATGTAGTCATCGCCAATAATTGCAAGCAGTCCAAGAATATAAGCATGATAAATGTATTCGTTGTTTTTTGCCGTGTCGTAGTAACTGAATGTGTCTCCTATAATTTCTTTAAATCCAATTTCAAATTTTCCTATATTGTTGTTTATTAGGTTATTTGCTGTATCCTGTAATAATGTTTTTTGTATTTTTATATCAACTCGTAACCAATTTAAAATTGTATCTTTATAAATTGTTTGTATTTCGTAGTTTGGAATAACAAGTTCGTATTCCTTTCTTGATATTTGTTTTCTTATTGTAAGGTATCCACTATAAATAAATAAAGTCCACAATAGGTCGCTATCTGTTTCTAAATCAGGGAATACAAAATTTGCCTCTAAATCTTTTTTTATAGCCTCACCATTTATTAGTTTTAAAATTTCGCCTCTTATATTTGCTGCACTCTTTTTTTTTATTTGTTCTTTTATTAATTCATTTGAACTTGTATAACTCCAAAATGTTTTAAAACCTTCCTCGTGTTCAAGCATATAACTTAAAATAGACCAAGGGTTGTATATGTTCTCAGATTTTCCGAACATATAACCATTATACCATTTTTTTATTTCTTGATATTTATTTTTTATTTCAAAATCTTTTAATATTTGTTTTATTTCAAGTTCTGTAAATCCGAATTTATCAGAAAATTGGTTATCTAAAACTGAATAAACACTAATATTATTTAAACCACTAAAAATACTTTCTTTTGATACTCTGAGTATTCCAGTAATAATTCCTTTGTAAAGATTAGAATTGTCTTTAAATGCTCCGCTCAATAAATTTCGCATAAAAGGAACAACTTCGTCGTAAAATTTTTTGTAGCCAGCTTGAATAGGAGCGTCATACTCATCAATTAGGATAACAACTTTTTCGTTGTGGTATCTTTGCAGATATTCGCTTAATTGCTTTAAGCCTATTTCAAAATCAAAATTATCAGCACTTCGTGTTAATATTTTGATAAATATTTCTTTTTCATCTTCAAATAAAATATCACTATCCAATAAATATCTGTGCTGTTTATAAGCATTGGAAATTTCTGATTTTAAATGTTTTAATGTTCTTTCCCAGTTTTCTGCTTTTGCATCTTTAAATGTTATGTAAATAACAGGATATTTACAACAGTGTTGTTTTACTGCATCTTCGCACTGCCAAATTTTAAGTTCGGAAAATAGCTCTTTATTTTCAGGTTTATTTTTATCAAAGAAATATCGTAGCATTGATAAGTTAAGTGTTTTCCCAAATCTACGTGGACGTGGAAATAATAAAACAGACTTCTCTGCATTTACAATCTCTTCAATAAACAATGTTTTATCAACAAAATAATTGTTGTTGATAATTATATCTTTAAAATCAGAAAAGCCAAGGTTTAATCTTTTTCGTTTCATTTTGCAAATTTATTCATTTTTATTAATTTACGTAAAAAAATTAGGTAAATTTACTTATTGTTCACTTTAACAATGGTTTTAAATATTTAGCGGTATAACTTTTTTTGCAATTAGCAAGCTCTTCTGGTGTTCCTGAAAATAGGATTTTTCCACCCTTTCTTCCACCGTCTTTTCCTATATCAATAATGTGGTCTGCAACTTTCATTAGGTCGGTGTTGTGTTCTATTACGAGGACGGTATTTCCTCTATCTACAATCTTTTGCAAGACTTCTATAAGCATTTTTATATCTTCAAAGTGCATTCCAGTTGTTGGTTCATCTAATATAAAAAATGTATTTCCTGTGGCACGTTTTGCCAACTCTGCCGACAATTTTACTCGCTGAGACTCACCACCAGAAAGTGTTTTGGACGATTGTCCCAACTTAATATATCCCAAACCCACATCTTGCATTGCTTTTACTTTTGCATAAATTTTCGGAATTTTATCAAAAAATTCTACAGCTTCATTAATTGTGAGGTCTAAAACATCTGATATTGATTTTCCTTTAAATCTAACATCAAGAGTTTCTCGGTTGTAACGAAGACCATTACAATCTTTGCAAGTTACGTAAACATCTGGTAAAAAGTTCATTTCTATGGTTTCCAAACCTGCACCACCACAAGTTTCGCATCGTCCGCCTTTTACGTTGAACGAAAATCTGCCACTTTTATAGCCTCGTATTTGTGCTTCTGGAAGCTGTGCAAAAAGTGTGCGAATTTCTGTAAAAACTTTGGTGTAGGTAGCTGGATTAGAGCGAGGTGTGCGTCCCAAAGGCGACTGATTTACTTCCACTACTTTATCAATATTTTCTATGCCTTCTATGGATTTATATTCCAAAGGTTCTTTTTTGGAACGATAAATTTTTTGACTCAAAAACGGGTGTAAAGTTTCGTTTACCAGAGTAGATTTTCCACTTCCCGACACTCCCGTTACACAAATAAATTTGCCCAAAGGAAATTCCACCGATACATTTTTCAAATTATTTCCTTTTGCTCCTTTTATTTTTATGAATTTTCCCGAACCTTTTCGTCGCTCTTTGGGAATTTCAATTTTAGCTTTTTTATTAAGATAATTAGCAGTTAGCGTGTCCAATTTCAATATCTCTTTTGGTGTTCCACTTGCCACAACTTCACCACCGTGTTTGCCTGCAAAAGGTCCTATATCAACAATATAGTCAGCGGCAAGCATCATTTCTTCGTCGTGTTCTACCACAATTATAGAATTGTGATTGTCTCGTAATTCTTTCAGCGATTTTATTAATTTCACGTTGTCTTTTGGGTGCAAACCAATACTTGGCTCATCCAAAATATAAAGCACATTTACCAACTGCGAACCTATTTGTGTAGCAAGTCTAATACGCTGGCTTTCACCACCAGACAGACTTTTTGATGTTCTATTTAATGATAAATAGCCAAGCCCTACGTTGAGTAAAAATTGTATTCTTGTGCGAATTTCTTTTAGTATTTCTTTGGATATTTTTTTCTGTTTTTCACTTAATTCCTCTTCAATGTTTTTCAACCATTTTGCAAGTTCTTCAATATCCAATAATGATAAATCTATTATTGTTTTATTATTAATTTTAAATTGCAAAATTTCTTTTTTCAATCTTTTTCCTTCACATACAGGACAAGTTTTTCGTTGTATAAATTTATCAACAACATTTCTGCCTTTTTCTTTGGTCTTTTTTAATTTTTCTATAACACCCTCGTATTTAGAATAATATTTTGCAGAAGCTCCAAGTGGAGTCCCTTCTAACCTTATTTTTTCTTCTGTTCCATATAAAATTATATCCAAAACTTCATCTGGCAAATCTTTAATTTTTGATTTTATAGAAACTCCTGCTTTATTGCAAATAGCCTCTATCTGCCAAAAAATTAAGACCGTTTTATAAGCTCCAATCGTAGTAATTCCGCCATCGTAAATACTGATTTTTTTATCGGGAATAATTTGGGAAATATCTATTTCGTTAATTTCGCCAAGTCCTTTACAGTTAGAACAATATCCCACAGGAGAGTTAAATGAAAAAGCATTTGGAGCAGGCACATTATACGAAATTCCAGAAGTAGGACACATCAAATCTCGACTAAAATATTTTATTTCGTTACTGTCTTTTTCCAAAATCATGCTTATGCCTTTGCCATATTGCATTGCCGTATTTATGGACTTTTTTAATCGCTGTATTCCGCCTTTATCTGCCTCGTTCTCAGGAACTTTTATTTTATCAATAACAATTTCTATATTGTGTGTTTTGTATCGTTCCAGTTTTAGTCCGTGAGTAATTTCTCTAATCTTGCCATCTATCCGTGCCTGAAAAAATCCTTTTTTAGAAATACTCGTAAACACCTCTCTATAATGTCCTTTACGACCTTTTACTATGGGGGCGAGAATAACTATTTTTGAATTTTTATATTTTTCAAGAATAAGATTAAAAATTTGTTCGTCGGAATATTTCACCATTTTTTCGCCACTTACATGCGAGTAAGCGTCGCTTGCACGAGCAAACCATAGCCTCATAAAATCGTATATTTCAGTAATTGTGCCAACTGTTGAGCGAGGGTTTTTGTTGGTAGTTTTTTGTTCTATGGCAATAACGGGGGAAAGTCCGCTAATTTTATCCACATCGGGGCGTTCTAATGCTCCAAGAAATTGGCGTGCATAGGCTGCAAAGGTCTCAATATAACGCCGTTGTCCTTCGGCATAAATGGTGTCGAAAGCCAACGATGATTTACCGCTACCACTAAGCCCCGTAATTACAGTTAACTGATTACGAGGTATTTGCACGTCAATATTTTTCAAGTTATGAACCCTTGCTCCAAGAACTTCTATCATTTGTATTGGTATTTTGGTTTATTAGTTTATTGGTTTTACTTACCATTCTTTATTAATATAAAAACATCTAATAATAAGATTTTTAAGCATCTATAATATTTTTGTGTTTATAAATTAAAATTTCACAAACTAAAAAGAATCGCAAAAGTAATAAATAGTATAATATTTTTGTTATCAAACATTGTTAAAAAAATAAAGTTTTTGATAATTGTCTGAATGCCAAAGCAAAACCTTGCGTGCTAAATATTCACAGGGCGACTTAAAGTCGCACTGTGAATAGACTTTGAATAATTTAGAGTTTATTTATACAATAATTTATAGCTCATATAGATAACCAAGGGGTATTTATTGCACCAGCGGTGCAAAATAACGATAGAATTAATTGATAATCTGGACATTGCACCCCAGCGGGGTGCTATAACTTTCTAATAAAAAAAACATAATTTTTATTGCACCCCGCTGGGGTGCGTTTACTAAATTCTATATATTTCTATCAATATATTGCACCGCTGGTGCAAAAATAAATAAAACCTCAATTGTCTATTTGTGCAATAATTTATTATTCAGTTTTTTATCCGAATAAAATTTTGTATTTTTGAAACTTCAATATCAACTAAGTAGATTGACAATTTTAAATTTACGATTGGTTTACACTTGATAATAAGGAGTAAACTAATTGTCAATTATCCATCTAACAATAACTAAAAACCAACAACCAGCAACCAAACAATATGGAAAAAATAGAAATTACTCTCCGTAATAGCAATGGAGTTAAACAAATAGGTTTGTTTGAAAAGCATTTGCACAGGCAAGGAATTAGCGATTTGCAAAAAGTAGAAATTTGCAGAGAAAAATCTATTGATGGACAAATGGGACTGGGGAAAATAAAAAACTCCCTGAATGCTTTTGTGGAAACAGTAAAAGTATTGCCCGAGTTGTTAAAATCATCGGTGAGTTTTTCTCTGAAATTTAGGACGGATATTAGCCTAAGAATAAGCAATTTAGAACTGCGTATGCAGCACAGTAACCTACCAACAACCGACGAACAAATAAAACAACTCTCCGAAAAAATGGACTTGCTTTTACAACAAAAATCAAATTCTATTATTATTTATGGAGATAAAAATGTAATTTTGCAAGATGTAAACGCCAACAATGTAAACGTAAAAAAAACGTAGAGACGTAATTTACCTCGTCTTAATTATTCGAATTTGGGGATTATTAAGAAAAAACGAAAAAAATACCTTTGCCAAAGTTTTTTTTACTTTGGCAAAGTTGTGGCTACGTAGAAAAAATATCGGAGTTACAACTTTGCCAAAGTGAAAAAAAACTTTGGCAAAGGCGAGATAAAGCATAACAAAAAGACAATTATGATAAACCACAAAAATACAATTGCCTTACTAATTGGGGCTTCCGAATTTCCGAAAGATATAGAAGGAAATTTGCTGATTATAACGTATTTTGTTGAAATTTGTATAAGTCTCTAAATTTCATAC
>JAOZQN010000895.1 GCA_029932195.1 Bacteroidales bacterium
CAAAAACATTTTATACGTAATAATCAATTAATTATAAACTCCGAAACTTCAGTTAATATTTTTCAATTATTTTCACAAAGATAAAAAAAATATTAATTTTGTGAAATAAAGTGAATGTTTAATTTTTAGGATTAAGTTTATAATTAACTTTTGCCTGAATGTCAAACAACAAACAAATAAACTAATATACCAGTAAACCAACAATCCAACATGAAACTTTTATTAATCAGTAATTCAACAAACGCAGGAGAAGAGTATCTAAATCACCCGAAAGAAGAGATAAAAAAATTTCTTGGTGATGAGAAAGTAAATGCCGTTTTTATTCCTTATGCAGGAGTAACTTTTTCTTACGATGATTATGAAGACAAAGTAAACGAGCGATTTAACGAGCTTGGACATGCTGTTAAATCAATTCATAATTTTGATAATCCTATTGAAGCAATAGAAAATGCCGAAGCAATTGTTGTGGGAGGAGGAAATACTTTTGAACTTGTAAATCAACTATATAAGAACAAATTAGTTGAGCCAATAATTGCAAAAGTAAAATCGGGAACACCATTTATTGGGTGGAGTGCTGGCTCTAATGTTGCCTGCCCAAGCATACGAACTACCAACGATATGCCAATTGTAGAACCAGAATCTTTTGATGTTTTTAACCTTGTGCCATTTCAAATTAACCCACATTATTTAGACGCAAATCCAGAAGGACACGCAGGAGAAACTCGTGAAATGAGATTAGAAGAGTTTTTGGAATTAAACAAATCAATTTATGTTGTAGGGCTTAGAGAAGGAACAATGTTTTGGATAGAAAACAATGATATTAAGCTAATTGGAGAACGACCTGCTCGTATTTTTAAACACGGGAAAAAACCAACTGAACTTACAAATAAAGACAACTTTAATTTTTTATTGAAAACAAATGTTTGAATATATTAATGGAAAAGTAGCAGAACTAAATGGCTCTTATGCTATTTTAGAGGCTGGTGGAATAGGTTATTTTATAAAAATATCTCTAAATACTTATACTAAATTAAAAGAGAAAAAAGAAGCAAAATTATTCCTGCATCAAGTTTTACGAGAGGATACAAATGATTTGTATGGATTTATTGACAAATCTGGCAGAGAAATTTTTCGCTTATTAATCTCAGTATCAGGTATTGGAGCAAATACTGCACGTGTAATGTTATCGTCGCTAACTACTGCGGAGGTTCAAAAAGCAATTTTGGAAAACGATGTAAACACAATAAAAAGTGTAAAAGGAATTGGCATAAAAACCGCCCAAAGAGTAATTGTAGATTTGAGAGACAAAATAGGAAAAGTTGCTGCTGATGATAGTATTTTTGATGTTTCAAGTAATACAAACAAAGACGAATCTTTGTCGGCACTTGTGATGCTTGGTTTTTCTAAAAAATTAGCAGAAAAAGCAATTGATAAAGCTACAAAAGCTGATAAAAATTTATCGGTAGAAGACATTATAAAAAAATCGCTAAAAACATTATCATGATTTAATAATTTATAAAGATATGGTTCACTGCAAGACTAAAAAAATAAAAAGAAGGAAAATTTGCAAAATGAATAATAAATTTTGTAAATTTGCATTATTAAATAACTGAAGTTTCGGAGTTTATAACATCTTAAATATCAAAAAGTTAAAAAAAT
>JAOZQN010000343.1 GCA_029932195.1 Bacteroidales bacterium
AAACTCAAACTGTAATAATTTTGAAAGCCTTGATTTTTGAGTTTTTAGGAGTGCCATATACAACCCTAAATTAATTTATTTTAGTTGCTTCTTCCATAATTAGGTCGTAGAAATATCCTGAACCAAAATCTTTTTCGAGGGTAATTTTTCCTTCAATAGTAATAGTGTCGCCAACATTAAATTGTTCTGATGTTGTTACTGTTAAATCAAAATCATTTCCACTTTTAGTTCCATCTTGAATATGTGCCCAGTTTTTACCCATAATTTCAGGATTGTATTTTACAACTACACCTTTTATTTTTACAGTTTTTCCAGAGTAATTTTTTTTATCCGAAAAAAGTTGCTCTATTGTAACTCCACCTTCTGCTGGTTCTACTTTTATGTTATCAGAAGCAACATTTTTAGTTTCTGGGTGATACTCAGCAAGATTTTCTTCTGTTTCTGCTGGAGTTCCTTGGTCTATTGGTTGGTCGCTGATAATACTTACAAGAAGAATACTCTCAAAAGTTTTCCCCAAATCTTTGCTCTCAAAGTTGCTCATTTCTAAGCCTTCTACATAATAATATGTTTCGCCTTCTTTATACTCATCTTTAATAACGGCAATCCAGTAATCCATACTTCTTTCTTTAACTTTAAGATAAGTATAATCACTTGCTTGCAAAACTTCTTCAACAAGAACTCTATGATTTCCTATTGGAACATTTGATGCTTCTTGTTTGGTAGCACGTTCGGTGCATGATGCTAATGTTGTAAGTAAAACAACAACTACTGCGAATAATTTAATTTTCATGTTTTTTAATTATTAAATTGTTTTATTGTTGAATTATCCATGTAAGACTGGATAAGATTGATTTACAAGGTGAAAGAAAGTTCCGAAGTCTATTAAGGCTTCGGAACTTTAATACACCTAAATTGTCCAACTTTATGTTGGTTGCCAATTGTTGGATTGTTTTATTCTTTGGGCAAAATTTAATTATAGTAATTCAGCAATAAAACAATTCAAACCACCTCTTCAATATATTTTACTTCTGGCACACTTCTTTTAATTGTGCGTTCAATTCCGAGCTTTAGAGTTTGTATTTTCATTTTGCAATCACTACAACTTCCTTTTAATCTTACCTTTACAATAAAATCATCTGTTAGTTCAACCAGTTCTACATCACCACCATCTGCTTGCAAATATGGTCTTATCAAATCTAAGGATTTATTTATTTTGGTAATATATTCTGTTTTATCAATTATTGATGTAGCCATGATTAAATTGATTATTGGTTTTTAGTTGATGATTGTTAGCTTATGTTTGTCCACCTGTGCAATCAAAAAAAATATTTGTAATTTTAAAGAAATAATTTTCAATTTTTCAATAAAAAAACTTTGTTTGTGTTATTTTTTTACTTGAATATTCATTATTGAATATATTTTTTTTTACAAACGAAATTTTGATTGCACAGGTCGCAATTTGTTGTATTACTTATTAGTTTAAACCGCTTTGCGTAACCAACAACAAAAACCTAACAATCAAAGTTTTATGTATGACAAGCACTTGTTCCAGAGTCGTCCATTTCTACTACCGCAGTAGCTGCTTGATTCTTATTTCGTTCTTCAATACCTTTGATTAATTTAGTAGCAATAGATATAAATGCTTTTGCTTCTGGAGTATCTTGCTCCAAAACAGCAGGTCTCCCTTTGTCTCCATATTCTCTAATGCTTTGCACAATAGGAATTTGTCCGAGAAGTGTTTTGTTATAATCTTTTGCCATTTTTTCTCCACCACCTTTTCCGAAAATATAATACTTATTATCAGGAAGTTCGGCAGGAGTAAACCAAGCCATATTTTCAACAATTCCAAGTATTGGCACTTCTATTTTGTTTGCTTTAAACATGCTAACAGCTTTTATGGCATCGGCAATTGCAATATCTTGTGGAGTTGTTACAATAACTGCTCCTGTTACTGGAACTGTTTGAACAATAGTAAGATGAATATCGCCAGTTCCTGGTGGGAGGTCTAAAATTAGATAGTCTAATTCTCCCCAGTCGGCTTCGTTGAGTAGCTGTTTTATAGCACTTGTAGCCATTGAACCTCTCCATATAAGAGCGTCTTCTTTTTTTACGAAAAATCCGATGGACAATAATTTTACTCCATATTTTTCTATTGGAATAATCAAATCTTTGTTATTTACCTTTTTTACCAAAGGTCGTTCTTCTTCTACTGCAAACATTTTAGGAACAGAAGGTCCGTAAACATCTGTGTCTAACAAGCCAACTTTTGCTCCCGTTTTGGCGAGTGCTACTGCCAAATTTGCTGATACGGTAGATTTGCCTACTCCACCTTTTCCAGAAGCTATAGCAATAATATTTTTAATTTTAGAAAGTGGTTGTTCCTTTTTTATTTCCACTTTTTTAAATTCCAATTTAGTTTTTACTTTGACTTCAATTTTTGTTCCTTCTTCGCAATTTTCTTTGATTATATCGGTAGCAACTTTTTCCAAAGAATTTTTTAATGCTGCTTGTTGTTTTACAAGCTCCATTTCTAATTTTACAGATTTATCTCCTATTATTAAGTTTGTTACAATATCAGATATTGATTGATTTGTATTTGGTATTTTCACAACACTCAATTTTTCTAACAATTCGTTTTTTGTTATTTTCATGCTTTTATAATTTGTCGGTTTATTTTTTGTAGTATGTTAACATTTGCTCTATTCTTATTCATTCTAAATAAAGATACAAATCTAAAATAAATTTTTAATACAAAAAATATTTATTAATTTTAAAATAATATTTCATTTAACAGATGAGTATATTTAGATATTTAAAAACTGATTATTATTGCTTTAGTTTATTTTAACGTTTGCTTTTTTTTTTTTGAAAAAGTTGTTACTATTCTGAAAAGTTGGGAAAACTTTTATTAATTACATAAAGCAGTGATTTTTCAGCACATAACAAGTGAAGTGAATTAGAAATAAAATGAATTAGTTAAACACAATTGTGTCTTTTGTTACCTAATTATTGAGTCCACTCCGACAAGTGTCTTTTTGCCAAACTCGGCGTTGGATAAAAATTTTAAAATACTCATTTACAGTGAGTAAACTCCGTTTTTAAAATTTGTATCCGCCTTGATTTTGACAAAAATACACTTGTCGGAGGGGACTCAATTATTTATTTTTTCAAAAATATAGTTTTTATCGGAATAATATTCTAATGTTTTTTGGAGGGCGTATTTCATGTTTTTTTCAGCTTTTTGATTATCGTGAAAAACAATAATAGAGCCAGATTTTGTATGTCTTTTTATATTTTCAAAACATTGTTGTGGACTTATTTTATTGTTATAATCCAAACTCAAAACATTCCACATTATAATTCTTTTTGAATTTAAAATTTCTTTTGCCTGACTTTTTTTTATACGACCATAAGGCGGGCGAAATAATTTTGAGTCAATAATTTTGTCGGCTTTTATAAAATTATTTATATAATCGGTGTAATTAGTTTTAAATCCATTCAAATGGTTAAATGTGTGATTTCCAACAGAATGATTATCTTCTGTAAATTGGTTGTAAATTTGCGGATATTTTTCTACATTATTTCCTACACAAAAAAAAGTGGCTTTTGCGTTAAACTGCTTTAACGTTTTTATTATCCACAAAGACTGGTGTGGGGTAGGACCATCGTCAAAAGTTAGGTAAATTTTATTTTGTTCGTTTGGTAATTCCCAAGTAAAACTGGAAAACGCCGAACGCACAATTTTTGGAGGCGAAACAATTATATCAGATATTTTTTTTTGCATTTTTAATAAATAAGTTAATGAATAATTAATAATTAACAATTGGTTTACACCTCATAATCATGATGTTATTGTTTTTTTATCAACTTTTCACATTCGTTATTTTGATAGTGGTTTATTCTAAAAAGACTGAGGCTGTAAAAATATCAAAATATTATTCATAAACAAAAAACTGTTTCACTATTGTTACAAATGATTGAATTATAACATTCTAAGTAATAGAACAAATAGAAACGATACTTTTGTATCTTGTATAGTCTTGTATCTCAAGCGTCCGCAATTATTCATTACTTATTTTGATACTTTGTAAAAAAAACGGTAAATATATTTTTTTATTCTATTTTTGCTGATTATAACGTATTTTGTTGAAAAATATAAATCAGTGAAAATAAGTCTAATCAGTGTTCCAATTTTTGTGATGATAAGAACACGGATAACACATATTTTTTAAGTCAGCAGGAGACTGCTCAGTTAAGTCAGCGGGTGACCTAAAGTCACCCACTGACTGTTTTCGGCTAATCTCTAAAATATTTGCGATATAATTAACTATTAATCCGCAAATTGCAATTTCAACAAAATCCATTATAATCAGTATTTTTGTAATCTTACCAATTAGTGTACGTCCATAAAGTCCGAAAGGACGATACTATTGATAGCCCACGATGATAATCGTGGGCTACAAATAAGTTAGTTCCAAAAATATTATAGGTCTAATTTGTAAAATAGCCAACTTTATGGACGCACACTAATTAAAAACTGACTTTTTAATATTATAATTTGATAGAAACAATTTAAAAACTAATATAAAATGATTGTTCGTAAACTAAAATGTCCACAATGTGGAGCAAGTAAAGTAACTAAGGTTGAAACAGGCTATATTTATTGTGATTATTGTTCTTCATTTATGGGCTACGATTTTGAGGTAGTCCAGTCAGAAGCGATGGAGGCATTTAGCATGAAAAATGGACAATTTCCTCCCAAAACTCAGCAATATTTAAGCTATGCTCAAAATTTAGCAGAAGCTGTTAAAAGTAAAAATACGGAAAATTATATTGCAAATGCTTATGCTATGCACAAGCTTGAAATAGAGATGTTTCCTAAAAGATTTTCGCCTAAAAATAAGGTTGCTGGATACAGAAATAAATATCTTATTTTTTATAAAAAGTTCCTTTCAGAGCAGATTGAAAATAATTATTTTGAAAATCAAAAATCAATTACAGAAAAAACTGCAAGTCTTCAGCAAAAAATAACAAGCGAAATTGTAAACAATAAACCAAAGTGGACTTATGATAAAAACTTGGAAATTTATTTAGACGAAATGCAAAAGATAACAAAAAACTCTGTTTCTGAAATAATGAATTACAAGTGTTTAGAGTATTTTCCCGAACCTGTTAGCGAAACTTACAACGAAATGCTTTACAAACAAACATTAAGTGCATATATTAGTTATCTTGATGAAGAGTCGTTTAAGAAGGCAGCCAAATATTTGGGTATAACTACTGAATACATCGAAATTGGAGATGTAGTTATTGAAAATCAGAATTGTATGGCTTGCAATGCCGAAATTAAAGTTCCTGAAAATGCAGGAGCTATAATTTGTGAATACTGCGGAAATAAAAACGACATAAAGAAAAAAGAATTATCGTGTTTAAATTGTGGTTCTAAAATAGATTTGAATAACGAAAAGTGTGAATATTGCGACTGGGTAATAAAACAAATTGATTTTGGACATGAAAAAAATAAGCCTGCAAAAGAAAAAGTTAGTAAAGTAGAAGAACAACCGAAACCTCAAAAGAAAAAAGGATTTTTTAGCCGTTTTTTTGGATAAGGGGTTTGCGTTATTTATTACTTATACTTAAGTGAATTAGGTTTTCGGATTTTTAAGTATTATTAAACGCCGACAGGTCTTGCAGACGCTGTCGGGTTTATCCGAAAACCTAATTCACTATAGTATATTTGCCTTTTCATGGCTTACTTTTAACTTTATACTTTAAAATTTCTAACTAATTATTTCCTAATGAAAATAACTTATTTTTTTCGTAAACCTGCTCCACATTTCCATAGTATAGAAGAACTTTTTGGGAATATAATAAATAATTTACCAAAAGAAATTAAGGCGAAAATAGTCCATTCTAAATATCATACAGGAATTACTGGGCGGATTAAAAATATTTTTGACGCAAAAAAACAGCAAAATGAAATTAATCACATAACAGGAGATATAAATTACATCTCTCTGCTAATGAGTAAGAAAAAAACTATTCTAACAATTCATGATATTGCTCCTGCAATAAAAGGTAGTTTTATTAAGCGAAATATAATTAAATATTTTTGGTTCAAAATTCCAGTTAAAAAAGTGAAATATGTTACAGTTATTTCCGATTTTACAAAAAAACAGGTTATAAAATACCTGAAAATTCCAGAAAATAAAATTCATATTATTCCAAATTGTATTTCTCCTGAGTTAAAGTATTTTCCCAAAAATGAACTTTCGCCAAAACCAATTTTATTGCAGATAGGAACAAAAACGAATAAAAATATTCCTAATTTAATAAAAGCAATAAAAGATATTGATTGCAAACTAATAATTATTGGAAAACTGCGAGACGAACAAACTCTATTACTTGAAAAATATAAAACTGACTACGAAAATTATTCTAATTTGAGTTATGCCGAAATTATAGAGCATTATAAAAATTGTGATATTGTAGCTTTTGCCTCTACTTACGAAGGATTTGGTGTTCCAATTATTGAGGCAAATGCAATTGGCAGACCAATTATTACTTCAAATATTTCGCCAATGCGAGAGGTTGCCAATAATTCTGCAATTCTTGTAAACCCAGACGAAATAGACGAAATAAAAGAGGCAGTAACAAAACTAATTAATTCAAAAGAATATAGAAATGAGTTAGTTATGAAGGGTTTAGTAAATGTAAAAAAATACTCTGCAAAGAATATAGCAAAAGAATATGTGAAATTATATAAAACAATTATCAGTTGTAAGTAGATTAACTGAAGTTTCTGACTTTCTAAATCGGTGATAATAAAATTGTTAGAAATAC
>JAOZQN010000344.1 GCA_029932195.1 Bacteroidales bacterium
TTTAATTAAAAACTAAAGACTCAAAATTAAAGATTAAACATTTAAAACTAAGCACTACATTTATAGAATTATGATTTTTTAACACTAAAAAATAAAATTAATTCTTAGATTTACATTTTGAAAAAAGACATTAAAATAAACAAATAATACAAAATAAACCAACTAACTTACTAATTTAAAACTTGTTTCACACATGAAAAAATTGATTTCGTTACTCGCAATTTTTGCAATGCTCCTAATTGGAGTAAACACAACTTACGCACAAAACCCACCAGACACAACAGCAACTGAAATAGATACTGTTCCCGAGGAAGTTCCTTTGAATGAAACAGAAGAAAATGTAGAAGAGACTGCTGTAGTAGCGGAAGTAGGAATGCACAAGCAAATAAAAACTAAATTTATTGAAGGTGGTGCAGGATTTATGGGTATTGTATTAATCGTTCTTATTCTTGGACTTGCAATGTCGTTAGAGAGAATTATTTATCTTACGCTTGCTTCTACAAATACAGATAAATTACTTAAAAATGTAGAAAATGCACTGGAATCAGGTGGTGTAGAGGAGGCAAAAGAAGTCTGTCGTTCTACAAGAGGACCAATAGCAAGTATTTTTTATCAAGGATTAGACCGCTCAGAACACGGAATTGAAGTAGTGGAAAAAGCAGTAATTTCTTATGGTAGCGTGCAAATGGGTATGTTAGAAAAAGGACTTAGCTGGCTTTCATTATTCATCTCGCTTGCTCCTATGCTTGGTTTTATGGGAACTGTAATTGGTATGATTGGAGCATTTGACTCTATCCAACAAGCAGGTGAAATTTCAGCAGGACTTGTTGCAGGTGGTATTAAAGTAGCACTTATTACAACAGTTTCGGGACTTATAGTTGCAATTATCCTACAAATTTTTTACAACCTTATCGTTTCTATTATCGACGGTCTTGTAAACAAAATGGAAGACGCATCTATCTCACTTATTGACCTTTTAATTAAACACAACCTTAAAAACAAATAAAAATTATGTCTAATCAAATTGCAAAAATATTAAGTATATTTGTGGCAGTCTTATTTGCCATAACGGCTATTTTGGGGCTTCTATTTTATATTTATATAGCTCCTTTGGAAATACCAGCACAAGTAAATTTAGACAAGGATATTCCAGCAGAACTAATGAAATACATAAACTGGATTTTAATGTACACTCTTATTTTATTAGTTGCAGTAATATTTGTTTCATTTGTAGTAAATCCTATTTTAAAAGTTGTTTCAAGTCCTAAGTCTGTAATAAGGAGTGCTATAGGAATTGTTACACTTGTTATAGTAGTAGGTATTGCTTATTCTCTTTCGTCTGATGAGCCAGTAAAGTTAATACAAGAAATAAGTCCTGATGCATTGGCAAAACAAGTAGTTCTTGCAGATACAGCTCTTTATTCTTCGTATATATTAACTGTGCTAATTTTTCTTGCGATTATAGCATCTAATGTGAAAAATTTATTAAAACTCTAAATATTGTTGAATTGTTAAAATTAATTGATTGTTAGAATAATTCTAATATTTGATAATAAAATAAATGAGGTAATTTAAGTGATAACAATTTAACAATAAAGTAATTTTAACAATAACAAATAAAACTTTAAAAAAATGGCAAGAAGAGCATTACAAGAAATCAATGCCGGTTCAATGGCAGATATTGCATTTCTACTTTTGATATTTTTCCTTGTAACAACTACAATGGAAGTAGATACTGGTATTACCAGAATGTTGCCACCACCAGTAGATATAAATGCACCAAAACCAGATTTCCACAAAAGAAATGTGTTTATTGTGTTGGTTAATAGAGAAAATGTTTTGGCAATAGAAAATAAAATAAGTGAAACTTCTGAAATAAAAGAGCTTTGTATTGAGTTTTTCACAAATCCTTATAATGACGAAAATTTATCAGAATCTGTAACTTTTCTTAAAAAAATAGAAACGGAGAGAGGAAAAGAAGCACCTAATAAAGATAAAATAGATACTTATCAGAATGTAATAGATGCTTTTGGCAATCATATTTCTAAATCTAAGGGAGTTGTATCATTACAAAATGATAGAGCAACTAAATATGGAAAATATTTAGAGGTGCAAGACCAAATTATTGCGGCAATAACAGAATTAAGGAATACTCTTTCAAATAGCACTTGGGGTAAAGATTTTGATGAACTTTCACCAGACCAACAAAAACTTGTAAAACAAGTATATCCATTTGCAATATCAGAAGCAGAACCTAAAAAATTCAATTAACAATTTTTTGATTTACGATTTGTAATTTACGATTTATGATTGGCATTTACGCCAGAGCATATCGTAGGTGTAAACTAATCGTAAATCGTAAATCATAAATCGTAAATCACTATGAGTAAATTTAGCAAAAAAACAAAAAGTGGTTCGCCACAAATTTCTACAGCCTCGTTGCCAGATATTGTATTTATGTTACTATTCTTTTTTATGGTTTCTACCACAATGAAAGAAGAAGACTATAAAGTAACAATAAAATTACCTACTGCAACACAGGTAAAGAAGGTTGAAGACAAATCGCTTGTTAGTTACATATATATTGGTGCACCAACGGAAAAATGGCAAGAACAATATGGCTCAAAGCCAGTTCTGCAACTCAACGACCAAATAGCAAATATTGGTGGAGTGCAACAATATATAGAGCAAGAAAGAGCAAAGCGTAAAGAAAAAGATGTGCCAAAAATGACATACTCCCTAAAAGTAGATGAAAATACAGAAATGGGATTAATTGTTGATGTGAAAGAGGAATTGCGTAATGTTCAGGCACTTAGAATTAACTACGCTTCAAAAAGAGCAGATAAAAAATAGCTTATTTTTCCAGTAAAAATTTAATACACATAGGCACTACCTCTATTTCAAAAGGCGTAGTGCCTATATATTCTCCGTCTATTTCTACTGGGTATTGCTTTTCACCTCCCGCCTCTACTTTACAAAATTTCGTTTTTTTATATGAAATCATCTTATTTTTAAGTAATTTGCATTTTCTTATTGCAGGCACGTATCTTAAAAAATGAAAAATATTTAGCTCACCAACAATTGTCATGCTTAAAAAACCGTCGGCAGGGCAAGCATGTGGAGCAACTCCAAGTCCACTTCCAAAATATTTTCCTTTTGCAAAACAAAGAGTTACAATTTTATTTTCATGTTCGGTATCGTTAAAAGTAAATTTTAAATGTTGGTGTTTGTAACTCAAAAAAACTCTCAAAACAGTAAAGAAAAATGTTAAATTACTTCCCAAAAATTTACTGCTACCATTTACAATTTTCACCGTTTCCGCACCAACTCCCATATCTGCAATATTAATAAAAAAACGAATTTTTCGTTTGTTTTCAAAGTTAGTAAAATTTATTTTTCCAATATCAATTTTAGAATTAAGGTTGTTTTCTATCAAAAAAAGTAGATGTTGAACACTTTTTTGTATTTTTATTGTGCGAGCAAAATCATTTCCTGTGCCAGTGGGCAAAAGTCCAACAACTACATTTTTTCTTTTGTCTGCATTGGCAAGCATAAATCCATTAATTATTTCATTTATTGTGCCGTCGCCACCTACGGCAATCAAAAAATCGGTAGAGTTATTCACAGCTTTTTTTGCAAATAGAATCCCATCAGATTTCTTTTTTGTTCTAACTATTTCTACATCAAATTTATTGGAAAAAGAAGCAATAATTTCTTGCTCTAACCTCTCTTGTTTATTTATTTTTCCATTTATAATAAAAAAAACTTTTTTTTTCATTTTACAAAAATAATAAATTTTAAATATAAAATTAATATATTTGCGGTCTAAAAAATGAATAATGAATAATGAATAATGAACAATGAATAATTGGCTTTCGCCTAATAAATATATTGCATTGCGAAATTATTCATTGTTCATTGTTCATTGTTCATTATTCATTGTTCATTAATTTACGATTTTATATGTTAATAATTGGAATTGCAGGAGGCACAGGTTCAGGAAAAACAACCGTTGTCCGAAAAATGATAGACAAACTGCCAAAAGACGAGGTTGCAGTTTTGTCTCAAGATGCTTATTATAAAGATAATAGCCATCTGCCACTTGAAGAGAGATTAGTCATAAATTTTGACCACCCAAACTCTTTGGAATTTGAATTATTGATTGAGCACTTGAAATTGTTGAAAAAAGGAGAATCGGTAAAACAACCAATTTATTCTTATCTAACATGCACACGTGCCGAAAAAACAACCCTAATAAAACCAACAGAAGTTGTTATTGTAGAAGGAATTTTGATTTTAACAAATCCAGAACTGCGAAAACTCTTTGATATAAAAGTTTTTGTATATGCCGACGCAGACGACAGACTTAGTCGTGTTATAATGAGAGATATAAGAGAACGAGGACGAACGGTAGAAAAAGTTTTGGAAAGATATGAAACTACCGTAAAACCAATGCACGAACAATTTATTGAACCATCAAAAAAATATGCCAACATAATAGTCCCCGAAGGAGGACGAAATACCGTAGGAATAGATGTTCTCGCAAGCATTATCGAAAAAAATCTGAAAAAATAGTTTTGTAAGTTACAGGTTGCAAGATACAGGTTACAAGTTTCGCAAAGCGATGAGAACCTGAAACCTGAAACTTGCAACACTTGCAACCTGAAACTTGAAACTTGAAACCTGAAACCTGCAACCTGAAACCTGAAACTTGTAACTTAATTATGCTAGAAAATATAAAAGAGCAAAATATTTTATTTCTTGATATTGAGACTGTTCCACAATATCCGTCTTATGAAGAGCTTGATGAACGTTGGAAAAAATTATGGGATAAGAAAGCAAAAAGAATAGCATCTGAAGACGAAACAGACGAACAAACATATAGAAAAGCAGGAATATATGCCGAATTTGGTAGAATTATTTGCATATCGGTAGGTTTTATACGAAAAGATGGAGAAAAACGACAATTTAGAATAAAATCTTTTGCCAATGATGATGAGAAGAAACTTTTGCAGGATTTTAATAGTTTGATAATTAAATCATTCAATAAAGATTATCATTTGCTTTGTGCTCACAATGGCAAAGAATTTGATTTTCCATACATTGCAAGAAGGATTTTAATAAATGGACTTAAAATGCCGAAAATTCTAAATATAGCAGGCAAAAAACCTTGGCAAGTAAAACACTTGGACACACTGGAGTTATGGCGTTTTGGCGATTACAAAAATTGGACTTCTCTGGATTTGCTCACTGCCATTTTTAATATTCCAACCCCAAAAGATGATATTGATGGTAGCATGGTTGCTGAAATTTATTACAAAAATAATGACTTAGAGCGAATTGTAAAATATTGTGAAAAAGATGTTACTGCCGTAGCACAATTATTTCTTAAATATAAAAACGAAAACCTTATAAATGAAAATGATATTGAAATTTTAACTTAAGGGCACTCCTAAAAACCCCAAACTCTGCGTTATACAAATTTATTAAAACACTCATTTACAGGAGTAAACTCAAACTTTAATAATTTTGAAAGCCTTGATTTTGTAGTTTTTAGGAGTGCCCTTAAAAAAAACGACCATAAATTATGGTCATTTTTTTTGCGTATTTTCTGTCAGATTAGCTTTAAACTTCTTCTTTCACATAATGTTGTAAGTTATGAAAATACTATTCTTTTATAAAAATATTTTTTGTAGGAGTTTCTGGTTCTACATCTTCTATATTAAGGTCTAATGTTTCTGTATAAATTTCGTTGCTACTCATGTGTAGAATAAACATAACAGGTTTTGAGCCTTCTCGTTCTTCTATTAAATCTTCAAAATCTTCCTCGTAAAGAAAAAGTCCATCTTTTACCGAGTCATATTTAATATACATTGTTTCCCACATTACTTCATTATTTGTTTCAAGAAATACTACCGTGCAATCTATTTCATAATTGAAAAACTCGTCGGAGTAACTCAATATTGCTCCAAATTCTCCTTCGTATCCCCAAACTTGTAGTGAGTAATTTTCATCAAGCGATGTGGTATATTTATATGTGCCACCCCACTCAAAAAAATCTCCATTTTCTTTATAAAATTGTGCTTTAATTGACGATATTGAAACAACTATTAATAAGACTATTATTGTTGACGTTTTTATTATATTTTTCATGTTTTTTAATTTATTATTATTATATTTTTTTAGAAATTATTTTGTTTTTTTGTGATACCATTCTTCATAACCTTCATCTACTTCGTAATCTTCGGTGTCTGGATATAAATATTGCATAAAAGGAACACACGAAGTAAGGTCGTAGTCATAACCAGTAATACTAGCCAGACTTGCACTATTAACATCACCTTCCGAGTAGTTCTTAAAAACAAAAGTGTAGTTTGCTGAAAGAACATCGTCAAATTCATCTGTTGCTCCTCCTTCTTCTCCGTAAGGGAGAGCAGGTAAGAAACTATCTAAAATGGCAAATTCGTCATCAAAAACAGCAAATTCAAATGTGTGAATTATTCTACCTGTTGCTTGCACTTGATACACGTCTGAAAACTCTTCAACTTCAAAATAATATACCTCTTCTACATATACAAGACTTACTGATTCTCCGTCGCAGCAATCACAATAATCAAAAATATATGGATTTTCTTTAATGTGTGCAACCGCCTTTTCTGCTTGGTCTAAGGTCATATCTACCCAAGTGTCGGCAAAAAGATAAGTGCCGAAAAATAATGCTACAATAATTAAAAGTGTTTTTTTCATAGTTTTTCAAAAGTTTTTATAATTATTAAAATTCAAATCACGCGTATTGCGTTGTTAGTTAAAGATAGTCAGCTGATTAGAGCAACTATC
>JAOZQN010000345.1 GCA_029932195.1 Bacteroidales bacterium
AGGTATGAAATTTAGATACTTATACAAATTTCAACAAAATACGTTATAATCAGCATTTTCATAATAATAAGTAGTGTCTTCATTATTTGTTCGTTTATTATTCTCTGATAAATCAGAACATGAAAAAAAGAAAGTAAAAAAAAATAGAAATAATATTGATATATTCTTGTTATACATAGTTATTATTATTTTTAAAATTAAGTTTCCTACTATTAAAGATTTTTTGGTAATAATTCGTCTAAATTTTTATTTATACAGACTTATTAGATTTTTTTTCCTGTGTACATTGTTTCAGTAATTTTTTTTTAGATTTTCAAAAGACAAAAAAATATATAATAGATTAATATTTTTTCTTTATCTCAATTATTTTTTCTCCAAGGAATTTGATTTTCATCTAACCATCTCTGTGCATCAATATTTCCTAATTGTGCTGTTTTTATAAACATTTCAATTGCTTTATCATAATTACCTTTTAATCTGTATGTATTTCCAAGATTTTTGTATGCGTTTGCATAATCTGGGTCTATTAAAATTGCTTTTTCTAACATTTCAATCGCTTTTTCTAATTTATTTATATTAAAATAAATAACTCCAATGTTGTTATAAACTATTGCATCATTTGCTTGTAATAGTGTTGCATCATTTGGTTGTAATAGTATTACTTTTTTATACATTTCTATGGCTTGCTCTAAATTACCATTAGCTTGATAAGCAGCACCAAGGTTTCCATACGCATTAGCATAATTTGGATTTTTTAATATTGCCTTTTCATACATTTTTATAGCTTCTTCTATATTCTTATCATTGTAATAAATCATTCCAAGTTCGTTGTATGCTTCTGCAAAATCTGGATTTAATAAAATAGCTTCTTCAAAAAAATGTATCTTTTCATTTGATGTTTTCGCAAGCTGTCCTTTTTCAAAAAATTCAGTAGCTAAAATTTCATTATTGTTTGATTGATTATTACTATCTAATATTTCTTGTGTTTTATTTGAAGTCATGTTACTATCTTTATTTGTACATGAAGTAACTGTAAAAGTCAATGTTATTAAAATTAGGATTATATGTTTCATAATAGTTATCATTTTTAAATTAAACACCCTACTCTTAACGCTTTTCAGGAACAAACTCGTCTAAATTTTTATTTATACAGGCATATTAGATTTTTCCTTGTTACCGATTTCAAGTCCATTATAGTGGTGGACTTTTGTTTTGCTTTTTTGCCATTGCACTTATCGGTAACTTCTTGCCATTGTTTGCTTTTCCGCACAATGTCAATTCTTATTCAATCGTAAAAATCAACCGCACAATGCTAATTTTTGCACCATGAAAAGCAAATGATGAGCAAGAAAATGATAAGAACTCTATTTGTATTATATTATTGATATTTGGTCTCTAAAATTTAAAACTATAACTTATTGAAGGAATAATTGGGAAGAGTGATTGTTGGTAGAGTTTCCATTCACGTTTTTCGTATCTCATGTAATAATAATATGGATTTTGTCGGTTATAAACATTGTAAATACTTATTGTCCACGTTCTTATTCCACGTTTGGTTTGCTTTTCAAAATTTGCTCCTAAATCTAAATGATGAAAACTTCGCATTCTGCGAGAATTACGGTCTTCCCAAATATATACATCATCGTTGTAAACAAAATCTAAACTACCCTCCCACCCATCGCTGTCGTTTATAATTGGATATTTTCCTCTTGGGAGTGTAAATGGGTATCCTGTGCCAAAGACCCAAGTTCCAGAAATATTTATATTTTTACTTATTTTATAATTTAAAACCAAACTCAAATCGTGTTTGCGGTCGTATTTAAAAGGGTAACGATTTCCATTATTGATGTTATCAAATTGCCTGTCTGTTTTTGAGTATGTATATGCAAACCAGCCAGTTGTTTTGCCTTGTTTTTTTTGTATCAATAGTTCTACACCATAAGAAGTTCCATTTCCTGCGGTTTCTATTTTATCCTCCCAATTTTGCGAAGCTCCTTGATAACTAATTCCTTCTTTATAAGCTATTAGATTGCTTAATTTTTTATAATAAGTTTCTACACTAAATTCTATTTTATTATTGTAAATTGATTTATAAATACCAAAAGCAAATTGATGTGCTTGTGAAGGTTTGGCAATAGAAGTAGCTGGCACCCAAATATCTACGGGCATACTTACGGTGCTACTTGTTAGCAAATGAACATTTTGCTTAGTTTTGGTATATGATGCTTTTACCGATAAATTTTTATTTAAAGAAAGTCTGTTTAAAATACGAGGTTCAAATGATACAAAATAATCTTTATCTACAAAATAATTAGACATTCGTAAACCTATATTTGTAGTAAATTTATTGCCTATTTTTAACTCATTTTCTAGATAATAAGTGTTTTCTAATGCTATAATTGGCTTATTACCAACATTTTTATTATCTTTTATTGTGTCGTTTATTTTATAAACAGAGTTTGATATTCCAGGGTTAAAACTGTGAATTGTAAAATCTGTTCCTGTTTTTATTTTATAAAAATCACGGACAAAATAATCAAATTCATATTTTAAACTCAAATCGTTTATTCCTGTGTTGTAATTGTAATTTATGTATTCTGTCTCTTGCTCTGTTTTGTTGGTATAAGAAAAATCTGAAACATAGCGGTAGCGTGTGTATGCAAAGGTGAGATTAGAAAATACTTTTGGCGAAAATACTTTGTTCCAACGTATTGCAGTCATCAAATTTCCCCATTTTAAAGAATAAAGAGCTTTTTCGGGGCTTCCAAAAATTTTATCACTAATTTTGAATTGCAAATTATCGTCGCCGTTATAGAAACTAAAATAAATACGATTGTTCTTATTTATTTTATGATTGTATTTTGCATTTATATCATAAAAATTATAACCTACCGACATATCTTGCAACAAAACTCTCATTAATGGCTGATATACAACTCCCCACAAAAAACCACGTGCAGAAAACATAAACGAACTTTTATCTTTTATGATGGGAGCATCTAAATAAATTTTGGAAGTAACAGAACTGATAGTAAAATTACTCGACATTTTTTTCATATTTCCGTCTTTCATTCTCACGTCCATAACAGACGAAAGTCTGCCACCGTAGCGAGCAGGAAAACTACCTTTTATTAGCGAAACATCGTTGATAGCCTCTGTGTTAAAGATAGATACAAAACCACCCAAGTGATTTACGTAGTAAAGTGGAACGTCGTCTAACAGAATAAGATTTTGGTCAGGACTGCCTCCACGAACATACAATCCGCTACTGCCCTCGTTGCCCGATTGAACACCTGGCATAAGTTGAAATGCTTTCATCAGGTCGGATTCTGCTCCAATGGTTGGGATAAGATTGAGCTGTTTTATAGGAATTTCTAAATTTCCCATTTCGTTGCTGCGGTCTATACTGTTGGCATTTATTACTACATTATTTATTAAAATTCCCGATAGAAGTTCAAAATTTATAACTTTATTTTCGGTTAAAAATATTTTTTGTATTTCGGGATTATAACCAATAAATGATACCGATATTTCTACCGTATCTTGTGCGGGGAGTGTGAGACTAAAAAAACCATAGCTATTTGTTTGAACACCTTTTTGCAGTTGGGGGGCATAAATATTTGCTCCAATAAGATATTCACCTGTTTCGTTATCAGATACATATCCGCTAATTGTGTGATTTTGTGAATTAGCAAAAAAACTAAAAAAAACTATTACTATTATTAAAATTAGGTTTTTAATCTTCATTTTTTAAATTAAAGCTATTGAATTGTATCTATAAAAGTGGTGTAACCTGCAAAAATTCCGTAACCATTTTTTATATTTGAAAACATTTGCACTGGCTCACCAATTCCGTTCCAAATATCGCTATTCTGATTTTCTTGATGAATTATCAACTTTTTTTTATATTTATAATAATCCTCACTTACAGAACGAACTGCTACAATTAGTTGGTAATCTGTTATTAAGTTAATTTCTGTGTCGTCCCAACCAGCCGAAGAACTTGGCAGTAAGTAATTTATATTTAGAGTATAAGTTTGTCCATTAAAAAGCTCATCGCTAAAAGGAAATGTGCGAGGATAATAATCCAGCAAGCCTTCGTTTTTCAGAACAATATCTTGGCTTTGTGGAACACGTGTTCTTGTTCTATAGCTTGTATCAACCTCTGCCAATTCTGTGCTGTCTAACCACCAAACTTCGGAGTAATCTAATTTATAATATGCAATAATTGTAAACTCGTAGTAATTATTAATTTCTGCAGGGTCATCTATTGTTATATCTAATTGATGTAAATATTTTCCATCTTCGCCAAACATAACACTATCTTGTTTTGTTAGATTTATTATTTGAACTGGTGTAGGTAGCTGATTCGTCGCAGATACGACAGGCAAATCTTCTGATGATATTTCTATTTTATAAACAGTATTATAGTCTGGTTTGTAGTTGCTTGGCGAAGTGTAAAATCCATCGGAACTGTGAGTTAGGTTTTCTATAAATTGGTTGTTGGCGTATAGCTTGCAGGTAGCGTTTGTTATTTTGTGCGAAACGCTATCGTTAAAGCCAATTGTTTTGTTTACATTTACAATAAAAGAGCGATCTTTTGTAAACAGGCAACTTACAGCAATCAAAGGCTCGTTCTCGGGAAATTCTATTTCTAATTGTTTGTAGCAAGAAGAAAATATTACTGCAAAAAATAGCACTACTAAAAAACAAGTTTGTTTCATTGCTTAGAATTTTACGCCAAATTGTAGGGCATAAGTGAAAATTTGTGTGCCTCGTGGGTTTAAAAAATAATTTTCGTATTCAAATATTATTCCAAAAAAAGAATTATTTTTAAAAATATATTTAAAATTAGTTGAAATAATTCCTCCAAAAGTAAAATTGCCTACTCCAAAATAAATGACTTCTGGTTCTGAATTAAAAGCATTTTTTACAGGATAGTTATAATAAATAAAAGACTCGACAAATCCTACTCCTGTATTTAGTTCAATTTTTTGTGTTTTTATAAAATCATATCCAATAAAGGAACTACTAGAATTAATGAAACAACTACTATACCCCATAGGATTTGTTTCTACCTTATAACCATTTCCAAGTTTTATCTGTGTATTTAACGAACTTTTTTTCGTAATATAATATTTATACTTACCTGAAAAAGTAAAAGCAGAAATATTGCTTGGAATATATTTTTGATTTTTGATATTTGTAACTCCTAAAAATAAAGATAATTCAGATTTTTTTTGCGAAAACGAAGTTAAACCAATAAAAATGAGACTGTATATTAATATTATTTTTTTCATTTTATTAAAAATTAAAAGATAATCTACAAAAGTAGATTATCTTCAATGAACTTTTATTTCGTGCAATTTTTATTCCATATCTGCGACATATATTGAGCAGGAGCACATTGATTATCTACCATTGCATAATCAGTATGGATATAATAATCTTTTAAGCGTCTTGTTTTTGCATAAGGACGTATAGTATATTGGTGTGCAGTTCCTCCTTTGTTGGAGTTAAAATCACCTTCACTTATGCCATTTTTCCAATGTCCCTCTGCTAGAAGTTCTATTCTTAGAGCACCACTATAATAACCATCTTTCCATATATGTGCTTTTAAAGTGTAATAAACCCCGTATTTTTTATAAGATGTTCTGTATTTAGCCCAAGCACCTTGCGTGCAATTAGCATTCCATTTACGTGTAGAAGGATAATAGGCATTACAATAATTACCCTTTCCTTCATCTCCTTTACAATCGCAATCACTCTCTACTACCACTGCAAGCTCTGCTTTTTCTTCCTCGCTACCAAATTCTTCTGTTATCACCTCATCATCAAAAGTATAGGTTCTTGCTTTTGTTTTGCTTGTGTAGTTTTTGTGGTTGTCATAAACAAGCACTTGCTCTGTTTTTGGTAGTAACACAAAAATTTTGCCTTGTATTTCTATTGCGGCATTTGTGTTTAATACGCTTGCCAAAACATTGTCGTTAATTGACATTTCTTCTACGTCCATTTTTTTAGCTTTGCAATCTGCTCGCATAGATGTAAATGCAAATTTATTATCCCAACCTTTAAAATCGTCATTTTCTACTTTTGTAAGGTAGTCAAGGGCTTTTTCGTAGTCTTCTACTGTTTTAAAAGCAAGCATATTGTTACTAACTTGCATTTGCAAACTTATTGTTTCTTCTGCGGTTTTTAATTCTACTACTTCTACGTTTTTCTCCAAACCTTCGTTTTCGTTTGGAGCTACTAACTCAGTTTTATCACAACTGGTTAAAAACATTCCGCCTGCAAAAATAGGTAGTCCCTACATAACAGTGTTGGTTAATAAAATAGGGCTATATTGCCAATATTAAACAAAAAATAATTACTTATTTTAAATATGTAAAAAAACACTTATTTTAAAAAGTATTTACTTGAAAATCATTTTATTATAGTTTTTTTGTCCCCCTAATGTCCCCCTTTCTTTTATCATATAAAGAAATAAAATCATATTTTTGTAAATACTTGTTAATCATGCCAACACTGTTTTGTAGGGACTATCCAAAAATAAGCATAACAGAAATCAAAATTAAACTTAATCTAACTTTTTTCATTTTAATGAGTTTTAATTGTTAATTATTTAATTATTAGCTGAATACAGTAAGTTCTTATTACTAACACTTGCTGTATTTTAGACTGCAAATTCACAAAGAAAATTTTGTTTTACAAAATAAAAAAGCAATTATTTTTGATTTATTTTTTCTTGTGTCATTTTTCCTATCTGTTTGCACTGTTCTTATCGGTAACTTCTTGCTTGCGGTGGCTTGTGTGGTGTTTTTTTTGGTGTGCT